>CANRVK010000249.1 GCA_947643285.1 uncultured Eubacteriaceae bacterium | reverse complement strand
GCTATGAGGTTATGAGCAAGTAGCGAAGCGGATTGCGAATATCCGATTTGACTATATAATCAGATAATAATCAAAACTGTAAATTTTTAAGAAAGCGTTATCATTTAATAACCTAGAGTAACACAGCAATCCTATTCGTAAACTAGCCTGTGTCACGAACTAGCGGAGGAAAGACCTCATTCCAAAAGAAACCCCTTGGAAGACGTTGGTACTTAATAAGCAAACCCGCAAGAAGCGGGATTTGCGAATTTAGTACCACTACGTCTGGAACGGAGCGAGAGCGCGGTTTCGTTGGAATGAGGTCTTTCCGGAGCGGATTTCACAAAATGAAAGTAATAGATAAGATTTAAACTTGATAAATATAGAAAATGCACATAAGAAAAATAAAAGGATAAAAATGGTATGTGAGATATGAATAATTTTTACGGATATAGTTGACAAAATTTGTGTTATATGCTAAAATAAAATTCGTATAAAACGGATTGTTACTGGTAAAGCAGGCTATACTAATTTATACACTATTGTTTTGCATAGTGGAAATTAGTATGGTCTTTTTTGCGTGTTAATTTCCAGATAGGGGGAATAGCCTTGCTTATTGATAAAGTAATCAATAATAATCTGGTTCGGTCTAAGAATATTCACGGGCGGGAAATTTTGGTGATGGGATGTGGTTTGGGATTTAAGAAGAGTGTCGGAGAACCCATTGAGGAAGAAAAGATAGAGAAAATCTATACCATGAATGATGATAAAGGACAAAATCAGCTAGAAGAAATTTTAGCAAGAATGCCTTTAGAATATATTCAGCTCACCAATAAAATTGTCGATTATGCGTGTGTTTCATTAGGAAAGACTTTGAACAGCAATATTTATCTGACTCTATGTGATCATATCAGTTTTGCTCTTGAAAGGGTAAAAAAGAATATCTTGATTAAAAATGCACTTTTGCTTGAAATTAAACGCTTTTATAATCATGAATATTTAATCGGCATAGAGGCGTTGCAGATGATTTATAATGATACAGGTATTCAATTACCTGTTGATGAAGCTGGATTTATGGCACTGCATTTTGTAAATGCGAGCATAGATTCAATTGGAATCGGACAGACTCAGGAAATGATGAAAGTGATTCAGAACATTGTGAATATTGTAAAGTATCACTTTAATATTGAATTAAACGAAAATTCTATTCATTATGAGCGATTTATTACACATTTAAAATTTTTTGTGAAGCGTGTATTTGCTGGACAGGAGATTGATGAAGGAGACGAAGACTTTTTTCTCACTATCAAAAATCAATATAAAAAGGCATTTGCATGTGTCGAAAAGGTTCAAGACTATATCCAGAAAGAATATGAAAAGTCACTGACGAATGATGAAATGATGTATTTGACAGTTCACATTCATAGAATCACGATAAAGTAAAACACTTATGGATATTAATAAAGTAAGAAACTTTTTATTATTATTTTATATAAGGAGGAAGGAAAATGAACTATCAAGAACTAGGAAACAAAATATTAAACTTGGTGGGCGGAAAAGAAAATGTCAGTAAAGTGACACATTGTGCTACACGCCTGCGATTTAATCTAAAAGATGATTCTAAAGCACAGACAGAAACATTGAAAAAGACGCCGGGAGTATTAGGGGTAGTAAAAAATGGAGGGCAATATCAGATTATTATCGGAAATGATGTCAATCATGTATATAAGCCTATCGCAGAGGTTTGTGAACAGGCGAATAGTATGAACACAGGAAATGATGAACCAGAAGAAAAGAAGAGCTTAGGGGCACGTTTTATTGATACGATTACAGGTATTTTTACTCCGATTCTCCCTGCGATTACCGCAGCCGGAATGTTAAAAGCAGTTCTAGCGGTGCTCACGGCATTTCATTTGATCGATACGGGAGGAAGTACTTATCAGGTTATTAATTTTATGGCAGATGCGGCGTTTTATTTTCTGCCGATTCTGTTAGCTAATTCTGCAGCTAAAAAGTTTAATTGTAATCCATATCTGGCTATGATGATCGGAGGAATTTTATTACATCCTAATTTTGTAAATATGGTAGCAGCTTCTAAGGAAACGGGAGAGGCGATCAGGCTGTTTTTTATTCCCGTTTATAATGCAGGATATTCTTCTTCCGTAATCCCGATTATTTTATCGGTATGGTTTATGTCATATGTAGAACCTATTGCGGATAAGATATCTCCGAAAGCGATTAAATTTTTTACAAAACCATTATTGACCGTTCTCGTTGCAGGTGCAGTATCTTTATGCGCATTAGGTCCTGTAGGATATATTGTAGCAGGCTGGATTGCAAGTGGTGTAAATCTTTTAAATACTTATGTGAGCTGGTTAGTACCTTTGGCACTTGGCGGTCTATTCCCTCTGCTCGTTATGACAGGAACTCATTATGGAATCATTCCTATTGGTATTAATAACCGAATGACCACAGGATTTGATACGATTGTATATCCTGCGAATCTGGCTTCTAATATCGCACAGGGAGCAGCGACATTTGCAGTTGCATTTAAGACAAAATCACAGGAAGTGAAACAATTAGCTACATCGGCTGGTATCACTGCGGTATGTGGTATCACAGAGCCTGCATTATATGGTATTAATATGCGATTTAAAACACCTTTAATTTCTGCTTGTATTGGTGGAGCAGTAGGTGGTCTTTATATGGGGCTTTTGAAAGTAAAAAATTATGGCGGAGGTTCTCCGGGACTCATGACTCTGCCGGGATATATTGGAGGAGAAGGTTTTACTGACTTACTCCATGCATGTATTGGATTAAGCATTGCTTTTGTAGTTGCTTTTGCTGCGAGCTTTGTTTTATATAAAGATAAAGAAACACAAGAAACTACTTCAACAGAAGTTTTGGAAGAAAAGAAAAGTAATGTTTCGGGAACACAAGAAACAAAGACAATCACAATCAGTTGTCCAGTAAAAGGAAAACTTATGTCTTTAAGTAAAGTAAGTGATCCCACTTTTGCTCAAGAGATCATGGGAAAAGGTGCGGCGATACTTCCAGAAGAAAATACCTTTGTATCTCCGGTGAATGGCACAGTGCAAATGGTGTTTGATACAAAACATGCGATTGGTTTTCTGTCAGAACAAGGGGCTGAGGTTCTTATGCATGTGGGAATTGATACAGTAAATTTAGAAGGAAAGTATTTTGAAGCATTAGTGAAGACTGGGGACAAGGTTCAAGTTGGAACACCTGTTTTAAAAGCGAATCTGGAGGAAATAAAGAAAGCTGGATATGAAATTGTGACACCTGTTATCATAACAAATAGTGCAGATTATAAAGATGTGATCGCAGGAGAAGAAGGAAATATGGAAAAAACAAAATCTATGATAAAGATTGTTTGTTAATAAAAAATATCTAAATTTTCTTAAAGGGGTGATTATATGGCATTGAGTGAAACATTTTTGTGGGGCGGAGCTACTGCGGCAAATCAGTGTGAAGGAGCTTATGCAGAAGGTGGGCGAGGTCTTGCCAATGTAGATGTGATTCCTCATGGAGCAGACCGTTCGGCTGTGATGAGAGGGACTGTGCATATGACAGAGTTGGATAAAGAGCATTATTATCCAGCTCTGGAGGGAATTGATTTTTATCATCATTACAAAGAGGATATCCGCATGTTTGCGGAGATGGGATTTAAGGTGTTCCGCCTGTCGATTGCGTGGTCTAGGATTTATCCGAAGGGAGATGAAACAGAACCCAATGAAGAAGGGCTGCTGTTTTATGAGAATGTGTTGAAGGAATGTAAAAAATATGGAATTGAACCACTTGTGACCATTACACATTTTGATTGTCCGATGCATTTGATTACAGAATATGGGGGCTGGAAAAATAGGAAGATGGTGGAATTTTATAAAAGGCTGGTGATTACGCTTTTTACCCGTTATAAAGGGCTTGTAAAGTATTGGCTGACATTTAATGAAATCAATATGATTCTCCATTTACCATTTATGGGTGCAGGGCTTTTGTTTGAAGAGGGAGAGGATCAGACAAAAGCAAAGTATTTGAGCGCTCATCATGAATTGGTAGCAAGTGCATATGCTACGAAACTCGCACATGATATAGATCCTGAAAATAAGGTCGGCTGTATGCTCGCTGCGGGAGAGTACTATCCTTACAGTCCGCTTCCAGAAGATGTGTGGGAGGCTAAAAAAAAGGACAGAGATAATTTACTTTTTATAGATGTTCAAGCGAGAGGGTATTATCCTAATTATGCGTGGAAGAAATTTGAGCAGATGGGGATAGAGCTGAATATGACAGAAGAAGATAAAAAGGTTTTGAGAGAAAATACAGTAGATTTTATCAGTTTTTCTTATTATTCTTCTCGCTGCATCACAACACAAGAAGGGGTAGGAGAAACGATAGGAAATGCTTTTAAGGGGACAAAAAACCCATATTTAAAGGTTTCCGAATGGGGCTGGCAGATTGATCCGCTAGGGCTTCGTATTACATTAAATTCTCTGTATGATCGGTATCAGAAGCCGTTGTTTATTGTGGAAAATGGTCTTGGAGCAAAAGATGAACTCATAGAGGATAGGGAAGGAAATCTGACTGTTAATGATGATTACCGCATTGAGTATTTGAGAGAGCATATTAAGGCTTTGAAACAGGCAGTAGAGGAAGATGGAGTGGAGCTTTTAGGTTATACACCTTGGGGGTGTATTGATCTTGTGAGTGCTTCAACAGGAGAGATGAGTAAGAGGTATGGTTTTATTTATGTGGATAAAAAAGATGATGGATCAGGGACAATGAAACGCTATAAAAAGAAATCTTATGATTGGTATAAAAAAGTGATCGAATCAAATGGGGAATGTTTAGATTGAAGTGGTTATAAAAAAATAGAGTATAATTAGGAGGAATTGTGATGAAAAGTTTTGAATATGTGATAAAAGATGAAATAGGGATTCATGCAAGACCAGCCGGATTGTTGGTAAAAGAAGCGAAGAAGTATGAGAGCAAAATTATTCTCAAGAAAGATGGGAAAGCAGCAGAGGCTACAAAGTTAATGGCAGTTATGGGCTTAGGTGTGAAATGTGGAAATAAAATAGAAGTTGAAATTACTGGATCAGATGAAGAAGCGGCATATGAAAGTATAAAGACGTTTTTTGAAGAAAATTTATAAGAAGAAAGAGGAAGGTCGGACTTATGCAGAAATGTATGAGTCCGATTGTGTTATAGTAGGGGAATAAAGGGGGAGGGGTAATATTCATAAAGGTTCGCTACGGCAAGGAAGTATTCCAACGAAGCCGCGCTTTCGCTCCGTTCCAGACGTAATGG
>CANRVK010000248.1 GCA_947643285.1 uncultured Eubacteriaceae bacterium | reverse complement strand
GAACGGAGCGAAAGCGCGGCTTCGCTGGAATACTTCCTTGCCGCAGCGTCCCTTTGACTTTAAACCTGAACGATAACATTTTTTCTATTCTAAAAAACGCATTTCCTTTATTTTTTCTTATTTTAAACCTGCTGTAAACACAAATCTGCACATTCTTTATTCATAGCAGAAATATGAATAGAACATTCTGATACAAATTGATAATTGATATCTAAAGAATAGTCAATATTAATGTTAATTCTGTCTTTTTTCTCCTCTACATCAATTTTATTCGCATATAGACCAATCAGAAAATTTCCAAATGGGGTATTATAATAAGTCATATTTTTATGCTTTTCTTCAAATACCATATGCACATTTGCTGCTCCCCTTTTTGTGATATCCACCATCTTATCATTAAATTTAATAATATTTTTTGTGATTCCATCTAAGCCTTCTATTCTCTCTTCAAATAATAGATAATGCTTCTCATTGCGATTATAATAATCCCCTTTTGTGATCACTTCAATAGAATTGTCTAAATTATCTATAAACTGTAATCCACAAATAGATACTAATACCTCTTTCTTCATATCTAATTTCTCCATTTAATAATCTTCAATATTGATTTTCATAGTATTTTCTGCAGAACAAGTGAGTATATTTTCTGCAAACTGCTGAAATTTATCCGCAGTATCACTGACATAAAAAGCATATGGGTTTTCTGATTCTGCTATTTCCTTTTGATTTTCTAACCCTTCTTGTTTTAAAAGCTCCTTTAATCCTCTCGCTGTTTCATATGCTGGATTCACTAAAACAACCTGATCCCCCATAATCTGACCGATTAATTTTCTCATCAGAGGATAATGAGTACACCCTAAGATTAAAGTATCAATCTCCTCTTTTTTTAAATCTTCTAAATAATGTGTGGCGATTTCAGCGGCAATGGGACTTTTTAAAAATTCTCCTTCTTCTACTAATGGGACAAAAAGAGGACATGCCTTTCCTATCACTGTTAAATTAGGATTTAAGTCTTGAATAAAATGACTATAAATTTTACTTCTCACTGTTGTTTCTGTTCCAATAATCCCGATCTTTCCATTTCTTGTGGCTTTAATTGCAGTCTTTGCCCCCGGCTTAATTACTCCGATAATTGGCATATCTAATTCTTCCCGTATTTCTTCTAAAGCCACTGCACTCGCCGTATTACACGCTACTACGATAGTTTTTACTTCTTTTGTTTTCAGAAATCGTATAATTTGTCTGGAATATTTTAAAATGGTATCTCTTGACTTATTTCCATATGGCACTCTGGCAGTATCTCCGAAATATACTACTCTCTCTTTTGGAATCTGACGTATAATTTCTCTCATCACAGTTAATCCACCAACTCCCGAATCGAATACGCCGATAGGAGCTTCTGCTCTTTGCATATGTTTCTACCTCCCCATATCAATCTGTCCGTTTCATAGTTAGTCCTCTACTGAGCTGTCCTTTCCAAAGCAAGTTCTATCAAATTTTCAATTAAATCTGCTTTTTTCATACCTTTTGCTTCCCAAAGCATAGGATACATGCTGATTCCTGTAAAACCCGGAAGAGTATTTATTTCATTAAATATCACTTCATTTGTACCCTCTTTTAAGAAAAAATCCACTCTTGACAATCCATATCCATCTAAAGCTTTAAAAATATTTACTGCATCTTTTCGGATTTCTTCTTCTTTTCCTTCTGGCAGCTCAGGGGAAATCACTGTCTTTGACTCAGGACTATTATATTTTGCATCATAATCATAAAAATCTGCTGCCGCTAGAATTTCTCCGACTCCAGATGCCTTCACTTCCATACCTCCTAACACGGCACACTCTAATTCCCTTCCGATTATCATTTCTTCCACTAAAATCTTTCTGTCATGTTTTACTGCTTCTTTTAATCCTCTCTCTAATTCTTCTCTGTTTTCCGCCTTGCTCACCCCACGAGAAGACCCTGCATTAGATGGCTTAATAAAAACAGGATAAGGTAAAACACGTTCCACTCTTTCTATTACATGTTTCATATTTGCAAATTCTCTTTTTTCTACTGTTACATAGGCAGCCTGCCGAATCCCCAAAGTATTCACTACAATTTTTGTATACCATTTATCCATCGCAATACTAGAAGCGAGTACGCCACAGCCGACATAAGGTATTTTTGCTAATTCTAAAATTCCCTGAACTGTCCCATCTTCCCCATATAAACCATGAAGAGCAGGAAAAACAACATCTACTCTCTGTTTTGTCACATTACTTCCTTCTATGAATAAAACTGCTTTATCCATCGCATCTGGCGATAATATCGCCCCTATCTTTCCATTTTTCCATGTCCCATCGGAAATTTCTTCCACAGAATCCACTTTTATCCATTTTCCCTCTTTTGTGATTCCGATTAATATAAGTTCATAACACTCTTTCTTTATATTAGAAATAATATTGACAGCGGATAGACAAGAAACTTCATGTTCGGAAGACTGCCCTCCGAATAAAACCACAACTGTTTTTTTCATCGTTCAAAATCCTTTCTTTTTTTCTTCTTTTTTTCTATTCTGATTCATACTTTTATAATGTATGCCCTCTATGATTTTTATAGTATTTTTTTCGATAACCTCATTCATTTTACTCTGTCTAAAAAAAATATTCAACCTTTTTGTATAAATTCCATTTTGAGCGGAAACACTCCAAATATTCTAGCAGAACTAAATTCTTATATTTTTTATACTATAATAATTTTAGAAAGAAGGCAGCATCTTATGAGAAGAAATTTTCATCACAGAACATACAAAACCATTCAAAATATTCTCTTATTTACTTTCTCTATTCTCATTTGGATTCTAGGAGGCATATTTTTACATACGATGAAAGAAGATAAAGCTTTAGCTGTACAACAGGGATTAGCAGAAGAAGTAGTGCGCTTTCATGTGATCGCCAACAGTGACGGTCAAAACGATCAGGCTCTTAAATTATTAGTAAAAAATGCTGTTTTGGAATATATGTCTGAACCGCTCGCCCGCTGTAACAGCGCTCAAGAAGCACTCCAAGTTTTAGAAGAAAACACGGTTTCTATTATCCGCATCGCCAAAAAAGTAGTGAGAGAAAATGGCTATGACTACTCTGTCACCGCTTCTATTGAAGATATCTATTTTCCAGAAAAATCTTATGGAGATGTCAATTTTCCAGAAGGCATCTATACTGCATATCGTATTATAATCGGAAAAGGAGAAGGAGCAAATTGGTGGTGTGTCCTCTATCCCCCTCTCTGTTTTTTAGATATCACACATGGTGTTCTTCCAGAAGCTTCTAAAGAAGTGTTAAAACAAGCTCTCACAGAAGAAGAATATTCAGCAATTACAGACGAAAATTGGAATCCAGACCGAGTAAAAATAGAATTTAAACTACTCCCCTTTTTAAATGACTTTATTTCTTAATCATTCTCCTTTTATCTTTTGAGATATCGTGGATTCCTGATTTTCAATATGGCGGTGGACTGCTAATTTCGCCGCCTCTGCATCTCTTTTTTTAATACACTTTACAATCTCAATATGTTCTGCTACCAGTGTACTTCTCTTCCCTTTTTCTTTAATATATTCTACCCGATAGCGATACATCTGTTCTCTGAGATTGTTTAACATCTGCACTAACTTATCATTACATGTATATTTATAAATAATATCATGAAAAGCCACATCCATTTCCGCTATTTTTGTTAAATCATCTCCTTTTGCTTCCTCTTCAAAAGCAGAAAGCTGCTCTTCTAATTCCAAAAAACCTTCTTCTGTCATTCTCTTGCAGGCGAGTTCCGCTGCCAATTCTTCTAAAACTTTTCTCACTTCTAATACATCTCTGAGGCTTTTTTCCGTAATACTCGCCACCTCTGCTCCCTTTCTAGGAATCATAATGACAAGCCCTTCTAACTCTAGTTTTCTAATCGCCTCTCTCACTGGGGTACGACTCACGCCTA
This sequence comes from uncultured Eubacteriaceae bacterium, assembly GCA_947643285.1. GTDB lineage: Bacteria > Bacillota > Clostridia > Lachnospirales > Lachnospiraceae > MGBC136627. The sequence continues at coordinate 1,345 of CANRVK010000248.1, read as the reverse complement.
AATTCTGCGCGAGCTGAATCTCCATCAGCCTCTCGCCCGGTTCTAATTCCCCTTTCAAAATTGCTTGTCTCAATGTATGAAACACCACATCTCTCAACGGCAAATAATCCCCTATATTCGCTTTTAAATCCTCTTTCATTTCATTCTCCATTTCTACGCCGTTGAAACATATCCCTCTAAAACACGGCGTTATCACATTATATTCAAATCTTTTTACTCCCTTACGTTATAAAAAGTAGTTAAATACGACTGTTTCGTAAGACCCTTTATCTTTTCCCATGCCTCCTGCGCCTGTTTTTCTTCTATGAAAAGTCCGAATACTGTCGGTCCGCTTCCACTCATTAAAGCATTTAATGCTCCCTGTTCCTTCATCACATTTTTGATATCTTCTATGACAGGATACGCTGGAATAGTCACCGTTTCCAATACATTTTCCAACCTCTCTGCCATTCCTCTGATATCCTTCTTCTTTATATTTTCTATTATTCCATCAATATCAGGGTGAGAATTTAACTCTTGCAACTTTAAATTCTCATAGACAAACTTTGTAGATACACTGATCGCTGGTTTAGCGATTAAAACTTTACAAAAAGGTACAGAAGGAAGGGGTGTCAATTTCTCTCCTATCCCTTCTGAAAGTGCTGTGCCCCTCATGATACAATAAGGAACATCTGCCCCTAATTTTATCCCTCTTTTCATCAATTCCTCTAACGATAATCCTAATCGAAACATACGGTTCATTCCAAATAAAACAGCAGCGGCATCACTGCTCCCTCCTGCCATACCTGCCGATACATGAATATACTTTTTTAGATGAATTTGAATCCCTTCTTTTATTTGAAATTCTTCTATCAATAAATTAGCTGCTTTATACACCAGATTGTCCTGATTTGTAGGCAGATAATATAAATTCGTCTTCACTTCTATTCCCGGATTCCTCTTTTTTATCAATTCAATCCTGTCATATAGATTGACCATCTGCATCACCATTCGGACTTCATGATAACCATCTTCTCTTTTTCTTAACACATCTAATCCTAGATTAATTTTTGCATATGCTTTTAATTTCATACTATCCATAAAAATCTCCACTCCCCGCCATATCAAACAAGGTTCTTTTCTTATTTCTTGTATCTTGTATTTTGTATACATTATAACACTAATCCATTTACTTGTCTATTTGTTTTTGTTTCTAAAAAAACACAATTATCGCGATTTAATAGTTTTATTACTGTTTGAAGATGGTTCGTAATGGTTCACAATGATTCGTAATGGTTCGCACAGGAACATACCTATTCCAACGAAGCCGCGCTTTCGCTCCGTTCCAGACGTAATGGTACTAAAT
>CANRVK010000247.1 GCA_947643285.1 uncultured Eubacteriaceae bacterium | reverse complement strand
AAAAAATAAGAAAAATAGAAATTGGATAATAGGTATCATTCATGCGTTTGTCGTGAGTGAAATAAATATGATATTGAAGAAAATAGAAAAACCTGATATAATTTCCATATTGGGTTAAAATGTAAAGGGGGATATAAGGGAATACTCAGGAAAATATGGATTAAAGTAAATTAATATAGAAAAATTAGAAAAAGAAGAAGGGAAATTTTATTATGGAAAAGGTTATCTTAACTGGTGATAGACCGACAGGAAAGTTACATGTAGGTCATTATGTAGGTTCTTTAAAAAGAAGAGTAGAACTGCAAAATTCAGGAGAATATGATAAAATATTTATTATGATCGCGGACGCGCAGGCTTTGACAGATAATGCAGATAATCCAGAAAAAGTAAGACAGAATATTATGCAGGTGGCTCTTGACTATTTATCTTGTGGGATTGATCCGAATAAGTCCATTATTTTTATTCAATCTCAAGTGCCAGAACTTTGTGAATTATCTTTTTATTATATGAATTTAGTGACAGTATCACGTTTACAGAGAAATCCGACTGTGAAGTCAGAGATTCAGATGAGAAATTTTGAAACGAGTATCCCAGTAGGATTTTTCACATATCCGATCAGTCAAGCATCAGATATCACTGCTTTTAAGGCAACGACAGTTCCAGTGGGAGAAGATCAGTTACCGATGATAGAGCAGACAAAAGAGATCGTGAGAAGATTTAATATGATATATGAAGATATTTTAATAGAACCAGAGGCTTTATTGCCGGATAATAAAGCATGTCTGAGGTTGCCGGGAACAGATGGAAAGGCGAAGATGAGTAAATCTTTAAATAATTGTATTTATTTATCTGATAGTCCAGAAGATGTTAAGAGAGGTATTATGTCCATGTATACAGACCCTAATCATATTCGGGTAGAAGATCCGGGGCAGGTAGAGGGGAATTGTGTGTTCACATATTTAGATGCATTTTGTAAACCAGAACATTTTGGAAAATATTTGCCAGACTATCAGAGTTTGCAGGAATTAAAAGATCATTATACTAGGGGCGGTTTAGGAGATGTGAAGATTAAAAAATTTTTGATTAAGATTATGGAAGAGGAATTAGAGCCTATCCGTGCGCGCAGAAAGGGATATGAAGAAAATATTGAATCCGTATATCAGATGTTAAAAGAAGGCAGTGAGAAGGCGAGAGCGGTAGCTGCTGAAACATTAAAGGATGTGAAAAAGGCGATGAAAATTAATTACTTTGAAGATGATGAATTTTTAGAAGAACAGATTTCTCGCTATAGAAAATAATGCTGTTTTATCGGCTGTTGTGAGAGAATAAAAAATAAATTTCATAAATGAAATTTGTTGAAAAAGTTTATCTTGCGACAGCATTTTTGTATTTTCAAAAAATAAAAAATCTCCAAAGTTATCATAAATTTAATCATATAATGATTTCGTTATACTGAAATATGGGTAATTAAACAGTTACAATAAATTTGCAAAAATTTATATAGTTATCGCAGCAGAGCTGGAAAGAACAAAGAATCGTTATAGTGATGTAAAAAATTCTGATTTATTTTTATCATATAGAAAAATTTAATAGAAATTAATAAGGAGGAGAAGTTTTTTTGAATATGAAAAAGAAGAATAAAGGGGGGAACAAATCTATAAGCCTTCCAGAATCCATTCCTCATAAAGAAGAGTTATCAAAAGATATTCTGGTGAGCATCATTATACCTATTTATAACGCAGCAGCTTATTTAAAGAGATGTTTAGATAGTGTATTGAGGCAGACATTTCAAAATTTAGAAATTATCTTAGTAAATGATGGAAGTCAAGATGAGAGTCTAGAGATTTGTAAAGAATATGCACACAAGGATTTAAGAATTTATGTGCTAAGCATAAAGAATAGTGGGGTATCTGTGAGCAGAAATCTGGCTTTAGATATCGCTAGAGGAAAATATATTCGGTTTGTTGACAGTGATGACTGGATTACTTGTGATTCTACGGAAATTTTGGTCAGAAAGGCAGAGGAAACAGACAGTGATTTTGTGATAGCTGATTTTTATCGAGTGGACGGAAAGCGTTATTCCATAAAGACACATGTGAAAGAAGAAAAGGTTATGAATAGAAAAGATTTTGCCTTTCATATGATGCAAGAACCAGCAGATTTTTATTATGGGGTTTTATGGAATAAATTATATAGAAGGGATTTAATTCAAAAGAACCATCTGCGCTGCCAAGAGGGATTAAATTGGTGTGAAGATTTTTTATTTAACTTATCTTATATTCGGCAGGCAGAACGCTTTTGTGCAGTACAAGCACCTATTTATTATTATGTGAAAAATAAGGGGAGTCTAGTGGCGACGGAGGTGACACTTAGAAATACTTTAAAGGTGCGTTCGATGCTCTTTCGAGATTATCGGAAATTATATCAAGAGTTAGGATTATATGAGGAAAATAAGGCAAGAATTAATGCATTTTTAATAGCAGTTGCTAGAGATGGACATGTCAGCAAAAATCCGATAAGTAAGAATAGCAAAAAATTAGATAAAACAATGATAATAAAAGCACCTACTTATCATTATTCATTTAATAGAAAAAAAGAGAAAAAGGCAGGAATAGAAAATGGGAAAAGAAAAATATCAAATTATTAGTGATAGTTCATGTGATTTAACATTAGAAATGGCAGAACAATTAAAAGTGAAAATAGTTCCTTTTTATGTATCTTTTGATGATAAAAATTATAAAAAAGAAATAGTAGAGATAGGAGTAGAGGAATTTTATCGGAAAATGGCAGATAATCCAAAGGTATTTCCGAAGTCATCTCTGCCATCTGTACAGGATTATGTAGATACATTTCTTCCATTTGTAAAAGAAAACACAGCCATTATTTGTATTTGTATCACGACAAAATTCAGCGGTTCTTTTCAGGCTGCTAATAACGCAAAAGAAATCATAAAAGAATCTTATCCAGAAGCAGAAATTACAGTGATAGATGCTACTGTTAATACGGTGCTGCAGGGGATCTTTGTGAGAGAAGCAGCTAGAATGCAGCAAAATGGACTTAAATATGAAGAAGTGATTGCTAATTTAGAGCGCATAAAAAGCAGCGGAAGGATTTTTTTTACGATAGGAAATATAGATTATTTAAAACATGGAGGAAGAATTGGGAAACTTGCTGGAATAGCAGCAGGAACGTTGAATCTAAAACCGATTATTACATTAAAAGAAGGGGAAATATTTCCATCTGGAATCAGCAGGAGCAGGGCGAAATCAAAACAAAAAGTGATAGATCTGTTATTAGAATATTTGGAAGAGAGAAAAGAACCATTAAATGATTATAATATTGTAGTAGGTTTTGGATTGGATAGAAAAGAGGCGGAGGAATTTAAAGAACAAGTTTGCCAAGCTTTAGAAGTTAAGTATGGAAAAACAGAAATTGGAATCTATCAGATAGGAGCGACAATCGGAGTGCATACAGGACCGCTGCCAATAGGAATTGGAATTATGCAGAGGTATGATGTGTGAATGGAAGGTAAAATGATTTAGTTTTTGGATTTTGGGAGAGTGCAAGTGTTAGGGAATGGACTACTTTTTTATGGTGAGGTATTATATATATATGGATTTAAGGGAATGAGATGGTGAAAAGTGGAGAGGGGATTTTAGTGAAAGGTTCGCGTCGGCAAGAAATGTTCCAGCGAAGCCGCGCTTTCGCTCCGTGTAAGACTACGCGGTACTAAATTCGCGGTTTCGCTTCTTGCGGGTTCGCTTATTAACGGGCAGGCGTCTTCCAAGGGGCTTCTTTTGGAATCATTTCTTGCCTTTGCTAGTTTGTTGAGTTTTCTAGTATAATGATAAAAGAGTCTGTATTGCTTAGATTTTAGCTTTTTTATGTTTCTAAATGTAAATTGTTAAATAATGGTTATAAGTGAATGGTTTATGATAATTATTGTTATTTTGCTTTGCAGGAATATTTTTTTTAGTGATGTGTTCATTTCGATTCTATTGTATAATTCCATAGATTATACTTGAAAGAAATGAAAAACAGTGCTATAGTGCATTAGTAGAGATTTGTTTATCAAGAATATAAAATACTATGAAATAAAGGAAAGAACATGACAGAAATAAATAAAACAGTATCAGAAAAGCTTAAAAAATTAAAAACAGAAAAAAGAGAAGTAAAATGGAAACATTTATCCCAAACCCAATTAATAGCCACTGGATTTTTATTTATTATTTTGATAGGAACATTGCTTTTAATGTTGCCGATATCGAGCAGAGAAGGAGAAGTGACATCATTTTTTGATGCTATGTTTACCGCAGTCAGCGCTAGTTGTGTGACGGGTCTGATAGTGGTGGATACTTATACACATTGGTCTACTTTTGGACAAATTGTTATTTTGATGATGATACAAATTGGCGGTTTAGGCTTTATGACTATAGGAATCTTGTTTTCTATTATAATCCGCCGAAAAATCAGTTTGCGTGAGAGAGGATTGATGCAGGAGAGTGTGAACACTTTAAAAATTGGTGGGATCATTAAACTGACAAAGAAGATCATAAAAGGAACTTTTTTATTAGAGGGTATGGGAGCACTCATCTTAGGGATTCGATTCAGTATGGAGAAGGATTTTGGATTTCTAAGGGGATTTTATTATGGAATATTTCATTCTATTTCAGCTTTTTGTAATGCAGGATTCGATTTATTTGGCTATCAGGGACAATATAGTTCTATTGTAAATTATTCGGGGGATATCATTGTGAATCTGACGATCATGACATTAATTATAACAGGAGGTATTGGATTCGTCGTTTGGGATGATATCACGAAACATAAATTAAATTTTAAAAAATATATGCTGCATACGAAAATCGTTCTTGTCACAACTGGTATTTTAATATTTGGTGGAGCGTTTTTATTTTATTTACTGGAAAAAGATAATACCTTTGCAGGAATGGGATTTGTAGAAACTATATTAAGTTCTCTTTTCAGCTCTGTAACGGCGAGAACGGCTGGATTTAATTCTGTGGATACTGCTTCTTTAACAGAAGCAAGTAAATTATTGACGATAGTGTTAATGTTTATTGGAGGTAGCCCGGGTTCTACCGCAGGTGGTATTAAAACTACTACTATTGTAGTAATTTTGTTATTTTTCTGGTCTAGTATGCGACATACGTATGGATGTAATGTTTTTGGAAGAAGATTACAACATGATTCCATTATCAAAGCCAATGCTGTATTTAGTACAAATTTATTCTTCGCGGTAAGTGCTGCTTTATTTATTGTGGCGATGCAGCGTACCCTGCCGCTTACAGATATCTTATTTGAAGTATTTTCCGCGATAG
>CANRVK010000246.1 GCA_947643285.1 uncultured Eubacteriaceae bacterium | reverse complement strand
AATTTAGTACCGCTACGTCTGGAACGGAGCGGGAGCGCGGCTTCGTTAGAATAGTGTCTTTCCGGAGCGAACCATTGTTCATAATGTTTTACTTAATTCTATAGCTTTTCTTATATTATTTTCTTAATTTCGTGTTTATGGAGAGGGAAATTAAGTCCTTTATCTTAAATTTTTTATAAAAAAGGTATTGACAAATTGTATATACCATATTATATTGTATATAGATAATATATACAATATTTATACTTCATAACAGAATAATTACGAGGAGGAATTGATATGGAGGCTATTTCTATACAAAATCTGAGGAAAACATATGATAAATTTCAATTAAAAGATATTTCTTTTTCTGTTCCTTATGGAAGTATTGTAGGATTTATTGGGGAAAATGGAGCAGGAAAATCTACTACCATAAAAGCGTTATTAAATGTAATCAGACGAGATAGTGGAAATATTTCTATACTGGGAATGGATATTGATAAAGAAGAGAAGAAAATAAAAGAGCAGATAGGAGTGGTATTAGATGAATGTAATTTTCATGATAATTTAAAAGTAGAAACTATTCCTAAGTTTATGAAAAATATTTATAAGAATTGGGAAAATGAGATTTTTTATCATTATTTAGAGAAATTTAAACTGCCTGCTGATAAAAAAGTAAAGGAATATTCCAGAGGAATGAAGATGAAACTATCGATTGCTGCTGCATTGGCTCATAAACCTAAGTTATTGATATTAGATGAAGCTACCAGTGGACTTGATCCTATCGTGAGAGAAGAAATATTAGATATTTTTATGGATTTTATACAAGATGAAGAGCACTCTATTTTAATGTCTTCTCATATCACCAGTGATTTGGATAAAGTCGCGGATTATATCGCGTTTATTCAAAATGGAGAGATGATATTTGTGAAAGAAAAAGATTATCTTTTAGAACATTATGGAATCGCAAGATGTACAAAAGAAGAATGGAATATATTACAAAAAGATCACGTGCTGCAATATAGAGAGGGAAAATTCAATATAGAAGCATTAGTGGACGATAAAGAGAAATTTTTAAATAAAAATAGAGGAATAGTTGTAGATAATGTGACATTGGAAGAGATTATGGTATTTTATGTAAAAGGAAATATTTATAGAGGATAGAAGAGAGGGAAAAAAGATGAAAGGTTTATTTCAAAAAGATATTTATAATTTAATACAACAGGGAAAGAGTTTACTTTATATTTTTGTGATTTTTGTAATTGTTTTTGTTTCACAGGACAGAGCAAATTTTTTTGTACCGATGTGGATTATCATGTGTATTATGTTAGTGACTACTTCTATGAGCTTAGATGGTACGGCAAAATGGGATACCTATGCTCTCACAATGCCAGTGACTAGAACAGAACTTGTAGTGAGTAAATATATATTAGGAGTTTGTTTGACATTATTTGGGGTGCTGTCTTCTTTTTGTGTATTAATCGGCAGTGATTTTATTTTAAAAAATATCGAATGGAAAGAGGCGTTGATTTTATTGGGAGTGGCATCTGGGATAGGGCTTTTCTATCTTTCTATTATTCTTCCTTTGTTGTTTAAATTTGGAGTGGAAAAGGCACGTATTTTTATGATGATGGGATATTTAGTGCCTTTTATTCTTATTTCTGGCATTGCTTTTCTTGCAAAAAACTCCCAAATTTCGATACCAGAGGAAGCAGTAATAGAAGAGTTTCTCACCAAAGGAATGATAATGTTTCCTGTTATTGGGCTTTTATGCCTTGGTGTTTCTATATGGATTAGTATTCGGATTTTTCAAAAGATAGATAAGTGAGAGCAGAAGATCTTGTAATAATTTTAAAAAAATAACATTATAATAAAAAAAGAGTTGAAAATATTTTTCATAATGTTTATAATTGTGCCTGATAGATTTTCAAAAGAAAATGGAGGATAAAACAATTATGATAAAAGTTGTAAAGTTTGGAGGAAGTTCTTTAGCAAATACAGAACAATTTCAAAAGGTAGCAGATATTATAAAAAAAGATGATGCTAGAAGGTATATTGTGCCATCTGCTCCGGGAAAAAGGTTTGCAGATGATATAAAGGTGACAGATATGCTCTATGACTGCTACACTACAGCGGTGAAAGGAAAAGATTTTTCAAAAAAATTAGATACGATTAAGAAAAGATATTATGAAATTGTAGAAGGTTTAGGATTATCCCTTTCTCTGGAAAATGAATTTAAAACCATGGAGGCATGTTTTATTGGAAAGGCAGGAAGAGATTATGCCGCTTCTAGAGGAGAATATTTAAACGGGATTATTTTAGCGCATTATTTAGGATATGAGTTTATTGATGCGGCAGAAGTTATCTTTTTTGATGAAAAAGGAAATTTTGATGCAGAGAAAACCGATCAGATCTTAAGTGAAAGGCTGTTAATGTCAGAGCGTGCAGTAATACCCGGCTTTTATGGCTCTATGCCAAATGATACCATAAAGACTTTTTCCAGAGGCGGTTCTGATGTGACAGGTTCTATTGTGGCGAAAGCGATAAAGGCAGATTTATATGAAAATTGGACAGATGTTTCTGGATTTTTAGTTGCAGATCCTAGAATTGTTGATGATCCAGAAGTAATCAATACGATCACTTATAAAGAATTAAGAGAACTTTCTTATATGGGCGCGACAGTGCTTCATGAAGACGCCATCTTCCCTGTCCGCAAACAAGGGATTCCGATCAATATCAGAAATACCAATGCTCCAGACGACATGGGAACGATGATAGTAGAGAGCACTTCTAAAAGTTCAGAATATACGATTACTGGAATAGCAGGAAAAAAAGGATTTGCAACCGTCAGTATTGAAAAAGATATGATGAATTTAGAGTTGGGATTTGGAAGAAAGGTTTTAGAGGTATTTGAAAAAAACAAAATTTCTTTTGAACACATGCCTTCTGGTATCGACACTATGAGTATTGTAGTGCATCAATCAGAGTTTGAAAATATTGAACAAGAAATTTTAGCTGGTCTTCATAGAAATGTGCAGCCAGATGCGATTGAAATAGAATCTGGGATCGCATTAATTGCGGTAGTAGGGAGAGGAATGAAATCTACAAGAGGGACAGCAGGAAGAATTTTCTCCGCATTAGCACATGCCCGTATCAATGTGAAGATGATTGACCAAGGTTCAAGTGAATTAAATATCATTATCGGAGTAAAAGAGGAAGACTTTGAGAGAGCCATCAGGGCGATTTATGATATTTTTGTCATCACAAAGATATAAGACCATTCCTGTTTTAGGCGTTCGATAGGAAAAGCGGCATTTGCTGGACTGGTGGAAGGAAGTTTTGTAATAGGAAGGGGAATATCTTTTTTACAATATTTTTCATAAAGAGAATATGCCTTGCTGCCATTCGCATAGATATGTTTGATAGGAGCTTTTTGGGTGAGAGATAAAATGTCATTGGGAATAACATTTTTTATACTGCTGTCACTAGAACCTTTTATTTCACAGCTTTCAATGACATCCCAAAGAGCGATATGATGGCTGAGCAAAAAAGTTTTTTTCTCTTCAATAGAAAGAGGGAGTGGTTCTTGTAACAGTTCACTGAGAAGTTTCCAGAAACGATTTCTAGGGTGTCCATAATAAAAAGAAAGTTCTCTAGATTTTACCGAAGGAAAACTTCCTAAAATGAGAATCTGTGAATCACTGTCATATACAGGAGGAAAGGTATGTGCGATACGTTCCATAAAAAATCCTTTCTATATCTAAAATTATTTCCAAAAAACAACGGATCAAGTATACATGCAAAAAGAAAACGGAAATTTTTTTTAGTATTTACCTATTTTTCTTATTCTAACATAAAACAGAAGAATTTGGAATGTTTTTCTAAAGATACTTCCTATATTTCTAGAAATCTGTTACAATAAAGAGCGTGAGAATAAGAAAAAAGCCTGTAATCAGGAGAAAAGGAGTGAAAATGGAATTTCTTGAAATTTTAAAAGCGATTTTATTTGGATTAGTAGAGGGGATTACAGAGTGGCTTCCTATCAGCAGTACTGGACATATGATTCTGTTAGATGAGTTTGTAAAATTGAATGTATCAGAGGAATTTTTAGAAATGTTTTTGGTGGTCATTCAATTAGGAGCTATTTTAGCAGTAGTATTGCTGTTTTGGAATCAATTATTTCCCTTTCAATTTCATAGTCCATATATAAAGAAAGACATCTTTTCGATGTGGTTTAAAATCATCATAGCGTGTATACCAGCCGCTATAGTAGGGTTATTTTTCGATGATTATTTTAATGCGCTATTTTATAATTATCAGACAGTGGCAATCGCTTTAATTGTATTTGGTATTTTGTTTATTATCATTGAAGATATCAATAAAAATAGAAAACCAAAAGTAAAACGCTTAGGAGATATCACATATCCGATTGCGTTAATTATAGGGTTATTTCAATTAATCGCTGCTATTTTTCCCGGAACATCTCGTTCAGGAGCAACGATAATAGGGGCACTTGCGATAGGAGTTTCTAGGACAACAGCAGCAGAATTTACATTCTTTTTAGCGATTCCAGTTATGTTTGGAGCTAGTCTATTAAAAGTAGTAAAATTTATCGCTAAGGTAGGATTTGCCTTTTCAAGTGGTGAACTTATGATTTTGTTGATCGGAATGGCGGTAGCGTTTATTGTTTCTATTATAGTGATTAAGTTTTTAATGGGATATATCAAGAAAAATAATTTTAAAGTATTTGGATGGTATCGAATTGTATTAGGAATTGTGGTTTTATTATATTTTAATTTGTGATCAGAGATTTGTAGAGGTTCATAGAGGTTTGACAGAGGTTCGCCCCTGAATGGGCTGCCCTATTCCAACGAAGCCGCGCTCTCGCTCCGTTCCAGACGTAGCGGTACTAAATTCTCGGCGCGTCACCGCACCGCTCATTAAGTGCCAACGTCTTCCAAGGGGCTTCTTTTGGAATAGGGCAGCCCATTCAGGGGCTAGTTTTTGGCTATTCTAGGAAAAATACATTCTTCCATATGCTATAGTAAAGAAGAAAAGTTTTTATTTTTGTAAGATATTAACTATAAATGAGTAAATTTAAAATTTTGCACAAATTTTTCCGTCATACAACGACAAGTTTGAAATTTTATCTTTATTCTGTCCGCGAATGACATACAAAACACAGAATATTTTGTGCAATTTTCTGGATTTGCTCAATTATAGATATTAAGAAACTTTTATAGATTGTATTGTAATAACAACAGACATTTTGTTTTTTTGTAATGTTGTTTATGCGATAAACTAGCACAGGGAAGAAATGATTCCAAAAGAAGCCCCTTGGAAGACGTTGGCACTTAATGAGCGGTGCGGTGACG
>CANRVK010000245.1 GCA_947643285.1 uncultured Eubacteriaceae bacterium | reverse complement strand
TAGTACCGCTACGTCTGGAACGGAGCGAGAGCGCGGCTTCGTTGGAATAGGTCTTGCCTTCCGCGGAAACCCCAGACGGAATCCCCCAGAAACCAAACCCCCACTCAAAAAGCTTCTCCTCTCTTTCTTAACGCCCCATAAACTGGTATCGTCAACATCAAAAATCTCAAACAATTCGCCAATAATGTCCCCACTGCTAATCCCAAAAGCCCATAAAATCTCGCCCCAATAAATGCGAATAAAATATAAGAAATAGCATATGCCGTTTCCACTTTTACCTGCAATTTCATATCACATAACCGAATCGCCATCATATTCACAATACTGCAACTATAATAAATAATCTGCCCCAAATTTCCGATATCCATAATCGGAAGCGCTGCTTGATAAGAAGAACGATATAAAAGATAAATGATGATTCTAGAAGCAGGTATCCCTGCGAGAAAGAAAAAAGCAATCGCTCCTAAAGAAGCTGTCACCACCTTATTCACCATCTTTTTATCTAACGGAATAATGCCTTTCGATATATTGCTCAATAAGACAGCCGTAATAGGAGGTATGACTAACGCAACACATTTTCCATAAAAAGTCGCAATATAGTAAGTAGAAACTAATTCCTCCCCTAATAAAAAGGATACCAAAAACCGATCCATATATATCAGAATATAACTGATAAGATAAGAACTTGTGAGCGTCGCTGCATTTTTTATTGTATTTGAAAATGCCTCTGATACTTTATGCAAAGCGGTAAATGCCTTCCCCTCTATTGCCGCATAAATCACCGCTGACGCCTCTCCCACCACAATAATCAGATACCATGGTGCTCCCTTTGTATAAAAAAAGTAGCCCACTAAATATCCCCCCGCCATAATGATAGAAGAGATGAGAATCCTTTTATAATTAATCTCTATACGAAACATGCACTCTGAATATAACCGTAACATCATAAACACAGCAGCAAGACCAAAAAATACACTCCCTGTCAAACTCTCTTTCTCATAAAAAATACTATATGACACCAATATCAAAAAAGATAGAATCGCTTCTGTAAAAATAATCATACGATATTCTGCTGCTCTCTTCTCATCGCTCTCCTGATTTAACACTCGTATATGATTCAATGCCTCCCCACAACTATAGGCAAAAACACTGATATAGCCTAACAGCACAACATAATGCCCGAATCCAGCATCTCCCATTCTGATATTCATCCATGGCTCTACCAAAAATTTGAGTACAACGAAAAAAATCACCTTCGCTCCGATAGATAAAATGCCATCTTTCAGCATTTTATTCTCCATCAGAGTTTTTATCTTTTTCAAAATTAATCCTCTCCTCTTCCACTACCAACGGGCGTTTCATCACTCTGGAATTGATAGTCAAAATATATTCTCCTAACAGACCAATAAAAAATAATTGAATCGAACCTAATACAAACATTCCAATTAAAATAGGAGCTGTTCCTGCGATAAATCTGTCCCAATATATTAATTTTAGAACCAAATATATAATAGCTATCGCCATGCTGACAAAAGAGCAAATACACCCAAAGAAAGTCGCTAATCGAAGTCCCGCTTTTGTATAGGAAGTGATGCTCAACATCGCCGCATCATATAATCTATAAAAATTATTGCTGCTCTTTCCTGCTTTTCTCTTTGGCTGTTCATAGGGAATATCTTTTCTTCGATATCCTAGTTCTGCTACTATCCCTCTTAAAAATGGCGTAGGGTCATCTAAATCTCTCAGCACTTGAATAAATTTCTTATCATATAGTCCAAATCCCGTAAAATGTTCGATTTGTTCGACATCAGAAAGTTTTTTAATCATTTTATAGTAGCAAGTTCTCAAAAAATACATAATTTTATTTTCTTTGCTGCTGGTCTTTATTCCTGATACAATTTTATAACCGTTTTCCCACTCTTTTACAAATTTCGGTATCATTTCTACTGGATCTTGAAAATCCGCTGCCACTAAAATACCACAATCTCCTGTCACCTGCAATAAACCATAATAAGGAGATTTAAACTGTCCAAAATTTTTGGCATTAAAAATCGCCTTTATCTTCGGATTTTTTCCGCATAATCCTCTTAAAAGTTCTCTTGTTTTATCCTGTGAATCATTGTCAATAAATATAATTTCATAATCATAATCTGGCAACTCTTTGTTAAAAATTTCGATCACTGCTTCACTCATTGGAACTACATTTTCTTCTTCATTAAAGCAGGGAATTACAACACTAATTGTCTTCATTGTTCTTTTTCTCTTTTCCTTTTACACCAATTTATTGTTTCTTTTATACCTTCTTCAAAAGATATTTTTGGCAAAAATCCTGTATCTTTTGTCAGTTCTTCGATATCTGCACATAAATACATCACTTGATGAGAAGCATAAGGTAGCTCTCCTATCCCTATCGGTGCATTTTCATCTATCGCATCTCTAATCATCGAAATATATTCCTTAATCATTCTGGTTTTTCCGCTTCCTATAGGATATACTTTTCCGTCCACCCCATTCTCAGCAATCGCATATAGCGCTCTGGCGGCATCTTTTGCATAAAGATAGTCCCATTGTTGTTCTCCTTTTGAAAAGGCTGGACATTTTCCTTCTAATAATCCATAAACAGCGGACATCACCATGGTATTTTCTCCATCAAAAGGTCCATATACACTCAAAATTCTAGTCCATTCATGGCGTATTCCTAACTCTTTACACAAAATTCTGCTCATCTGCCCTGCCGCCAATTTCGCTATTCCATATCCATTTTCAGGAAACGTCGGAGTATTAGACGATATTTTCTGTTTTTGAGCTACTCTTCCATACTCTGCCTGAGAACCAGCTCCTACAAATACCTGACAGCCGAGTTGATTGGCGAATCGAACGGCATCTAATGTATACTGAATATTCCTAGTCTGCAAATCCATATCATTGCGGCTGTTTCCGAATGTTCCTTCCCATGCCAAATGAAACCAGATATCTATTTTTCTCTTTTCTTTCGGAAATTTTTCTATCATCTGTGCATCTTTTAATTCTCCCAATTCCGCCTGTATCAAAAAGAGGGCTTGTCCCTCTTTTCTCTTTTCCTCTTCATACTTTTTCAGACTCTGTATTTTAGAAGAACTACTTCTCACTAACAAAATGACCTCCCATTGTTTCTCTAGAAGATACTCTGTCAGTGCCATTCCTATCGCTCCTGTAGCACCCATGATAACAGCTCGTTTTAACTCCATATCGTTCCTTCTCTTTTCCTTTATTTAAACTTATTCTTAATTCTTCTCATCTACCATTGGAATTATCATCTGTTCTCTTAACTCTTCTTCTGGCAAAAATGGCGCTAAATCTTCTAATGGTGCAGATACTAAAGTTCCATCAGAAAGTTTTTTTGTCGCCGATTTCGGTTCAAAATTCTGCTCTGTAGATACAAAAACTTCACATACAAGAGGTCCTTTCTTCCCTAATACCTTTTCTAACACTCCCTCTAACCGTTCATTTCCATCAATAGAAAAATATGGATATCCATAAGCATATGCTAATTTCTCCATAGACGGAAAACTCAAATCTCCACTGTCATATCCGATTCCCACCAACGGCTCTTTAAAAAAGTTCCTTTGTGTCTGGCGAATAGAATGATATCCATTATTATTGATAACAAATATCTTAATCGGCATTTGATGATGAATGATCGTCTGTAATTCCTGTAAATTCATTTGAATACTGCCATCTCCTGTCACCAAAATAATATCCTCTTTTATCTCGCCCTTTTCACCTCTCAACACTCCATTTCCATACTCCGCCACACAAGCCCCTATTGCAGCAGGCAAATCATATCCCATAGAAGCGATTGCAGAATTAATGATAAAACGCTGTCCTTTTTTTATGACATAAGCATGGCTTCCCACTACACATGCCGAGCCATTTCCCACTACTGTAATCTGCCCCTCTTTTAGCCTCATACTGAGTTCCTTCATAAAAGCATAAACATTCGTATGATTTTTATCTTCATAATGCTTTTTCTGTACCACAGGATACTTTTCCTTCCATTCCTGACATTTAACCAACCATTCTTCCCCTAAAAACCACTTTCCTTCTGGAAGCTGTTCGTCCATTTTCTGTAAAAAATCCTTCGCATCTGCATGTACAGGCAATTCCACATGTAAAGTAGGCTTTTTCAATTCCTCTGCATCTACATCTACCACTATCACATAAGCCTCTCTCGCCCATGTATTGTAATTATACCCAACTTGTCTAATACTCAATCGACTTCCTATCGCTAATACTAAATCACTATTTTGCACTGCAAAATTTCCAGCCCTATCTCCCATAATGCCGCCACGTCCCACATAGAGAGGGTGTTCATCATAAATCGCATCAATACTATTCCACCCAGTCACTACTGGTATATTCAGCTTTTCTGCCACTCGTTCAAAACTAGAAAATCCTCCTGAAATCCGAATCCCATTACCAGCATATAGAACAGGTCGTTTTGCCTGCTTCACCTTCTCTAATATCGTCTTGATTATCCCTTCCTCAAGTTCAGGAATACAATCCTCTAATTCCTCCGGATCAAATCCTATCAACTCCTCTGTTTCTATATAAGCTCCCTGTACATTTAATGGAATATCCAGCCAACAAGGTCCGGGTCTTCCTGTATTAGCTAAATAAAGAGCCTTTTCTAAACAATAGCGAATCTTCAACGGATCGATCACCATTTCACTATATTTTGTCATACAATCCACTGCTTTTACAATATCAAACTCCTGATCTCCTAAAGCTCGAATAGCGAGTCCTGTACTTCTTGCAGTTGTATCATAACGCACCTGTCCAGAAAGAATCAACATCGGAATCGAATCCAAATATCCTCCTACAACCCCCGTAATAGCATTCGTCCCTCCGGGTCCAGTCGTCACACAAACCGCCGCTATCTTATTATAAATCCTAGCATAACTCTCAGCAGCAATCGCACATGCCTGTTCATGATGATTATAAATACAAGTCAAGCCTTCTTGATGTCCTAATCCATCATTTAAATGCATCGCTCCTCCCCCTGTAACAGTGAATACATGAGAAATCCCATGATCTACTAAAAACTGTGCAATATAATTCGATACTTTTATCTTCATATCTTCATCCTTTCTTTTTTCACTCGCCACTCTTTTTTTCTAGAAAAGCAAGTATATATTATCTCTGCTTTAATATATATGATACCTATTGTACTAGATTCACATTTATAATTCAAGAAAAAAGATACTTCATAGGGAGTGAGTTTCCGCTTAGGGCAAGCACCTATTCCAACGAAGCCGCGCTCCCGCTTCGTTCCAGACGTAGCTCATTAAATTCTCTGAACCCAATGGGTTCACCAACGTCTTCCAAGGG
>CANRVK010000244.1 GCA_947643285.1 uncultured Eubacteriaceae bacterium | reverse complement strand
TGGAACGGAGCGAGAGCGCGGCTTCGTTGGAATACTTCCTTGCCGGAGCGCCCCCTTGTCTTTTAATCATCTTCTATGAAATCCCCACAAACTTATTTAAGGCTGACGCAAAAAGAGAATTATAAAACTCAAATTCCCTACGGAAAGTCCCAGCACCAAATTTGAAATGCGAAACTCCATAACTATTTTGCGTCAGCCCTAATTTTTATTATATCAATCTATACTTCTTAAAAATACACGAAATAAAAAACAACTACTCTATACGATTCACTATTTGCAGCCGCAAGTACATTCAAAGCTGGAACACTTTGTTTCTTCACTGTGACTCGCGCAACCTCCATCGATTCCTATATGATCCGCATGACATTCACAATTATTGTTAAAACGGCAGTGAGTTGCTTCACACTCTACCTGTAATGCTACATCAGGAGTTTCATATTGATTGCGGAAAGAATCCTCTTCTCTTTCATAAAAACTAGCACAAAATGTAGCATCAGGTGTCTTTGCATCAGAACCTTCTACTAAAATATTTCCTTTGCAGCATTTTTTATCTGCATTGTGAATACAACTTACTACATTACAATCTAAAACTGGCATATTGATTTCCTCCTTATGAAAAATATATTTAATCTTTCATAAGTGTAGTCTACACAATTTTTAAAAAACTATTCCTTTAATTTATATTTGCTCAATTCTATTTGTAAATTTTGGGTATATTGGAATAACTGATCGGTACTTTCTGCGATTCCTCCCGCTACCGAAGATGTTTTCTGTATCATCTCTGATATCTGCTGTACTCCTTTTGTCATTTCATGAATAGAATCCGCCTGCTCAATCGAAGCCCTTGCAATTCCCTTCACTGATTCTACCGTATCTTCCACTTTTCCTACAATAGCATCTAAAGCTTCTCCTGTTTCTTTCGCTAAATCTACTCCTTTTGCAGAAATCTGCAAGGAATCTTCAATTATTTTTGTCGCATGTTTTGCTGCTGCGGCTGATTGAGATGCCAATTCACCCACTTGTTTTGCCACCACACTAAAACCTTTTCCTGCCTCACCTGCATTAGACGCTTCAATAGAAGCATTTAAAGAAAGCATATGTGTTTTGGAAGCTATTTTTTGTATGGTATCTGCAATTTGTGCAATTTCATTAGAAGAAGCCATAATGCTGTCCATCGCATTCATCAAATCCTTCATTTTTTGATTTCCGCTCAATACCATATCCCTTGTATCATTAGAAAAATCATCTGCTTTCTTAGCATTTGCCCTATTATTCTCTACCTGTTCTTCTACTTCATTAAAATTAGAAAATAACTGCTCAATCACATTTGCCTGCTCTATAGCACTCTCCGACATATTCTGTGCTGAACTCGCAATTTCTCCTGCATTATCCGTCAATCCTACTACAGAGATCTTGGTATTATGAAATATTCCATTTAATTTTGAGATAATCTGTTGTAAAGAATTTTGAATGAGAGTAAATTCACCGCGATAATCAATCTTTTTATTTAAAGAAATATCCAAATTTCCAGAACTGATTTCTTCTAATGTTCCTGTAATATCCACCACATAACTTTCTAGCAGATATAATGACTCTTGTAAATCTTTAGACATCTCTCCCAACTCATCTTTGGAATTATAAACCTCTTTCATTTCCAATTTGCCGACTAATAAATCTGCTGCCACATTTTTTATATGAGAAATTCCTTCCAAAATTGAGCCACTAGCGTGTTTTGATACTACTAATACTCCTATAATCATCAAAATCACAATTCCAACAGTAAGTATCATAATAACGATCGTGAGTATCTTTGTCGTTGTAATATTATTTTCTGCTGATTCTAAAGAATTATTATAACAAGTATCCACAATTTCTTGTGCGCCTTCAATCAATTCTTCATAAGTAACCATTATCTCCTGTGCTTTTTCCATATCTTTTTCTACTAAAATCTGTTCTATTTCTGTCCTATAATCCAGCACCTGTTTAAATTCGCTCATAAAACCAGATAAAATTTCTGCATTTTCCTTATCACACTCTTCTAATTGATGAATTAATTCCTGAATCATATCTGTTGTCGCTTCTATCTCCCTTACGGTATTCGTAAGTTGTGACTCATCTGTAAAAGATATCACCTTATAAGCATATGTATTTAATTTCTGCATTTCGACATTTAAGTATGCAACAATTTGTGATGTTTTATAAGGTCCTGTATATAATTTTATAGAACGATTTTCCACAATAGAAAGAAAAATCATATTCGCAATTGCTATGATCAAAGTATATACAATTGCCACCCCAACTAACGCTCGCAATTTCTTTTTTACAGAATAATTCCTTATACTTTCTCCTGCATTCATAAAAATCCCCTTTCGCAATTTTATTAATAAATGTTGATAACAAATCCTCGATTTCCTATCATACCCATTTATTTCTATAATAAAAATAATGCCAAAAAACAAAAGCGGAAAAAGGAAACACGTTTCCTTTATCAGCACTTTTGCTCTTTTATTTTACTTCTATTCTGTTTCCTTTGCAACCATAATCTTTCTAATTTCCTTTGTTCTGATTTCTTCACAAATATCAGAAATAAATTTTTGTAAATCTTTTTGTCCTTCATCTCCTAAATATCGACTTCTGACAGAAATAGTGCCCTCTTGTTCCTCTCTTTGCCCTACCGTCAGCAAATAAGGAACTCGCTCTAATCTCGCCTCTCTTATCTTATAACCTATCTTTTCACTTCTCTCATCTACTGTCACTAAGATACCATTTTTTTGTAATTCTTTCTTTACTTTTTGTGCATAATCGTGATATTTTTCAGAGATCGGCAGCACTCTAACTTGCTCTGGACACAGCCAAGTAGGAAAATTTCCTTCATATTTTTCAATCAGCCACGCTAATGTTCTCTCATAACAGCCCATAGAAGTGCGATGAATAATATAGGGACGTTTCTTCTCCCCATTTTGATCGATATATGTCATATCAAAACGCTCTGCTAAGAACATATCAAGCTGAATCGTGATCATAGTATCTTCCTTACCATATACATTTTTCGCCTGAATATCCAACTTAGGTCCATAAAATGCAGCCTCTCCATCTGCCTCTGTGAATTTAATCCCAATATGATTTAAAATATTTCTCATCATTTCCCAAATATTTTTCCTGATTATTGCGATCCCATTTAGACAGACGATAAGTCACATCTTCCTCCAGACCTAATGTAGTCAAACAATACTTCGCCAGATCCACACACCCTTTAAATTCTTCCTCTATCTGTTCTGGCGTCACAATCAAATGCCCCTCAGAAATTGTGAATTGACGAACACGAGTGAGTCCATGCATCTCTCCAGAATCTTCATTTCGGAATAAAGTAGAAGTTTCTCCATAGCGGCAAGGCAAATCTCGATAACTCTTCTGTTTTGCCTTATACACATAATATTGAAAAGGACAAGTCATCGGACGCAGCGCAAATACTTCTGCATTTGTGTCCTCTTCATCTCCTAACACAAACATTCCCTCTTTATAATGCCCCCAGTGATCAGAAATCACATACAAATCTTTTTTCGCCATCAATGGGGTCTTCGTTCTCATATAACCACGACGCTCTTCCTCATCTTCAATCCATCTCTGCAATGTCTGTATCATCTTTGTTCCCTTTGGCATCAATAGAGGAAGCCCCTGTCCGATGACATCTACAGTGGTAAATAATTCCATCTCCCTCCCCAACTTATTATGATCCCGTTTCTTAATATTTTCCAAATACTCTAAATATTCTTTTAATTCTTCTTTCTTTAAAAATGCTGTTCCATAAATACGTGTCAGCATTTTATTCTTTTCACTGCCTCTCCAATAAGCCCCAGAAGAAGAAATCAATTTAAATGCCTTAATCGGCTTTGTACTCATCAAATGAGGACCTGCACATAAATCCACAAAATCCCCCTGACGATAGAAAGAAATTTCTGCATTTTCTGGTAAATCTTTAATTAATTCTACTTTATAAGGTTCTTGTCTGTCTTCCATAAATTGAATCGCTTCTTTTCTAGGCAGAGTAAAACGTTCTAATCTATTTCCCTCTTTTATAATCTTTTTCATTTCTGCTTCGATTTTATCTAAATCTTCTCTAGAAAAAGAACTACACTCAAAATCATAATAAAACCCTGTATCAATACTAGGTCCAATCGCTAACTTCGCCTCTGGATAAAGATTTTTTACTGCCTGTGCCAATACATGTGATGTCGTATGACGATAAGCTGCTAACCCTTTTTCATCATTCGCAGTTAAAATATTGAGTTCACAATCCTTTTCCACTATCGTCCTTAAATCCACTACTTTTCCGTCTATTTCTCCTGCACAAGCCACTCTCGCTAACCCTTCGCTGATATCAGCCGCGATATCAATGACAGACATCGCTTTATCATACTCTTTTTCAGATCCATCTTTTAATATTACTTTCATATCTTTTTCTCCTTTTCCTATCTTCAAAAAAAATCCTCATGCCAAGAAATAAATTTCACTGGCACAAGGACGATATAATCGCGGTTCCACCCTGCTTGTTAAAACTAATTTTAACCACTTTAAGAATGATAACGGTATTCACCGGACTGGATTAGAGTCACTCTGAGGTAGTTTTCAAATGGTTCTTATTAAGGCATTCCCAGCACCAGCCTCTCTCTGCAAATATTTCCCATTTTACTCTTCTCATCTTCGTGTTATATTATAGATATAGAAATTATAACACGTCTTTTCTGTTTGTCAATCACTCTATCACATTAATTTTAATTTAATTAATTTACTCTCACTTTGTAAACTATCATAAGCGAACTGAATATTATTTTGATAATAAACAGGGGTCGCATCTGTTGAATCAGTATTCAAAATATTATTTTTTATACATTCCTTAAAACTTTTCTCTTTTTCATAAGATAATATCTTTTGATTTCTTTCGTTTTGTTTATTATTTTCTTGGTAAGCAAGAATAGGTGTAATTCTTTGTATTTCTATCATCAGATGTTCCTCCCTTCATTTCTGACATATTCTTTTTCTATGTCATACTATTTTTTAATTTCAGTACTTTCTTACCATTTATATCGGAATATTTTTCTTATTACTTAATATTAAAATCAAATATAATATATTTATTTTAATTTTATTTTTAAATTTTCTGAATATTTTATCATTTCCACACTATTTCTTGATAGCTTTAAATGGTATCTTCCAAAAAATACTGATACTTTATACAGGAAAATTTTGTTATCCTCTATTATGTACATCTTTAATCGTTTTATTCAAATAAAATAAAATATTTTGAACCAAAGGGGGACGCTCCGGCAAGGAGGTATTCCAACGAAGCCGCGCTCTCGCTCCGTTCCAGACGT
>CANRVK010000243.1 GCA_947643285.1 uncultured Eubacteriaceae bacterium | reverse complement strand
AATAATTTAATTACAATAAAAACAGAAACACAACTTAAAAAGTATATGCTGTTGATATTTTAAATAGATTAGGGAAGTAATTCTCCAATTTAAAATACACCTGCCAGAGAGAAGATGGAATTGAAAGATTATATGAAATTACCATATACTCGTATGATTCAAGAAATCAATGAGGAAGGCGAACATTATTATTATGGAAAGATATTAGAATTAGATGGATGTCAAAGTACAGGAGAAACAATGGAAGCGTTATATGAAAGTTTAAATGAGGCAATAGAAGGATATATTGAAATGAAATTAGAACAAGGATATGAGATACCGCTACCAATAAAAGAAAATGATTTTAGTGGGAAATTTGTAATAAGACTTCCGAAATCTTTACATCAGAGATTAGCATTAGAAGCCCAAAAAGAAGGTATTTCTTTAAATCAATATGTACTTTATAAATTAGCAAAATAAAATCATAAAAAAATTTATTATTAGTAGCTTCACATTCCCACAGATTAGCCAAGCCGATAACCTAGCGGAGGCAAGGACGTATTCCAAAAGAAGCCCCTTGGAAGACGTTGGTACTTAATGAGCAGTTTCGCAAGAAGCGAAACCGCGAATTTAGTACCGCTACGTCTGGAACGGAGCGAGAGTGCGGCTTCGTTGGAATACGTCCTTGCCGTAGCGTCCCCTTTGATTTTAAACTAAACAGTAACATATTCAAATGAAAAATTAGGAAAATGAGAATTAGATAATAAAAATATGAGAAAAAGGCTGAGTTTACAGAAAACAAAAAAAGTAGTAATATAAATTTATAAAATAAAAAGGAAAAGAACTTTTTTAGTTCTATGGAGGTATTGTGAAAAATAAGAAAAAAATAATAAAAATCAGTGCCCTTATTTTAGCCTGTATTTTAATTATCAGTGCAATAGCTTTTGGCATATATGTTTCTGATTATTATCATGCAGAAGAATATGATATGATTAATGCTAATGTAATAGAGAAAAATCATTATATCATTTACGGAAATTTAGAAGCAGAGAAAGGATTTATTTTTTATCCGGGAGCGAAAGTAGAAGAAAAGGCATATGAACCGATTTTGAATCAGATAAAAGAAGAAGAAATCTGTTGTATATTGGTGAAAATGCCATTTCATTTAGCTGTATTAAATCCTAATGCTGCAAAAGAAGTGATAGAAGATATTCCACAGATACAAAAGTGGTATATAGGAGGACATTCTTTAGGAGGTGCGATGGCAGCAGAATTCGCAGCCCATGATAAAAGAATACAAGGACTTATTTTGTTAGCGGCTTATCCGACAAAAGAATTAAATGATATTCCAGTATTATCGCTTTATGGAAGCGAAGATGGTGTGCTCAATATGGAAAAATATACTTCTTCTATAGGATTGGCGAGTGATGTGACAGAAATTTTAATAGAAGGAGGGAATCATGCACAGTTTGGAAATTATGGAGAACAAAACAAGGATAAACAAGCGAAAATAAGTGCAGAGGAACAATGGAAAGAAACAGCAGAACAGATAATAGCATTTATAAAAGAAAATTGAAAAAGAAATTAACGTTAGGATAAAAGAACCTATCAATTTCATAAAGAAGAAAAAAGAAAGGTTTGGTTATATGGATATTAACTTAGAATATTATAAAATTTTTTATGCCATTGGAATCTGCAAAAGTATCACAGCGGCAGCTAAATATCTGTCTATCTCGCAGCCAGCAGTCAGTCAAGGATTAAAACAATTAGAAAATCAACTCGGAGTTGTTTTATTTATGCGAAATTCTAAAGGGGTGAATTTCACTTTAGAAGGTGAAGTTTTATTTTCTTATATTAAACAGGGGTATGAATTGATATTACAAGGGGAAGATAGAATGATGCAGATGCTCAATCTAAAGGCAGGAGAGATACATATCGGGGCGAGCGATATGACATTAAAATTTTATCTCCTTCCTTTTTTAGAAAAATATCATGAAAAGTATCCAGAAATTAAAATCACAGTGACAAATGGACCGACACCAGAAACTCTGAAATACCTAGAAGAAGGAAAAATCGATTTTGGGGTGGTGAGTTCTCCGATCCATGAAGCATATCATGTCCAGATAGAACCAGTAAAAGAAATGGAAGATGTATTTGTTGCAGGAAATAAATTTTTGCATTTAAAGGGAAAACGCCTGAATTTTCAAGATTTAGAAAAGCTTCCTATCATTTGTTTAGAAAAAAACACTAGCACAAGAGCGTTCATGGATGAATTTTTATTAAAGGAAAACGCTGTTATCATGCCAGAATTTGAATTGGCGACTAGCGATATGATCGTACAATTTGCGTTAAGAAACATGGGAATCGCCAGTGTGGTGAGAAATTTTGCGGATAAATATATTCAAAGTGGGGAATTATTTGTATTGGAATTTAAAAAAAAGATACCTAAAAGAAATTTCTGTATTGTGACGAAAGAACATCATCTAAAATCTGTAGCAGCGGAAAGGTTATTAAAAAATTTAAAAAAAGAACAATATAATGAATAGTTATAGAATATATAAAAAACATTGATTTTACTTATAATAAAAAATAGAGTATAGTAAGAGAGGAAAAATGAGGGAAGCTTGTTTTTCCAGATAAACATAGGAGTGTAAAAATCTTAAAGCTTATAATTTAGGAGGAAAAACGAATGGTAAGAGCGATTGTAGGAGCAAACTGGGGAGATGAAGGAAAAGGAAAAATTACAGATATGCTGGCAAAGGAATCGGATATCATAATCCGTTTTCAAGGCGGAAGCAATGCAGGACATACGATTATCAATAATTATGGAAAATTTGCATTACATCTGCTGCCTTCCGGCGTATTTTATGATCATACAACAAGCATTATTGGAAATGGTGTTGCATTAAATATTCCATATTTATTAAAGGAAATCAAAGAATTAGAAAGTAAAGGCGTGCCTACCCCGAAGATTTTGGTTTCTGACAGAGCACAGATTTTAATGCCTTATCATATTTTATTGGATACTTATGAAGAAGCACGTCTGGCAGGGAAGTCATTTGGCTCAACAAAATCTGGAATAGCTCCTTTTTATTCTGATAAATATGCAAAAATCGGATTTCAAGTGAGCGAATTATTTGATGAAGACTATTTGAAGGAAAAAGTAGAGCGAGTTTGTGAAATAAAAAATGTGTTATTAGAACATTTATATCACAAAGAAAAGTTAGTGCCAGAAGAGGTATTTCAGACTTTAATAGAATATAGAGAGATGATAAAACCTTATGTATGTGATGTTTCTGCTTATTTACATCAGGCGATAAAAGAAGGGAAAAATATTTTACTAGAAGGACAATTAGGTTCTTTAAAAGATCCAGACCATGGAATTTATCCGATGGTGACTTCTTCTTCCACACTAGCAGCATACGGCGCGATTGGAGCAGGTATTCCGCCATATGAAATCAAAAATATCACAACTGTAGTAAAAGCATATTCCAGCGCAGTAGGAGCAGGAGCTTTTGTGAGTGAAATTTTCAACGAAGAAGCAGATGAACTGAGAAAACGCGGTGGAGATGGCGGAGAGTTTGGCGCTACTACTGGGCGTCCGAGAAGAATGGGCTGGTTTGATGCTGTGGCTACTAGATATGGCTGCCGTGTTCAAGGGGCTACAGAAGTCGCTTTGACCGTTTTAGATGTTTTAGGTTATTTAAAAGAAATCCCTATGTGTGTGGGATATGAAATTGACGGAAAAGTGATAAAAGATTTTCCTACTACAGTACAGTTAGAAAAGGCGAAACCAGTATGGAAGGTGATGCCGGGCTGGAACTGTGAAATCCGAGGAATCAAGAATTATGAAGAACTTCCAAAAGAATGTAAAGATTACATTGATGAGATTGAAAAAGAAATTGGTGTGCCGATCACATTAGTATCTAATGGTCCAGAAAGAGATGCGATTATAAAAAGAAAATAAGAGGTAGACGTTATGAGATATGAAAAATATTTTGACCATACCATTTTGAAACCAGATGCTTCTAAAGAAGAAGTATTAAAGATCTGTGAAGAAGCTTTAAAATATGATTTTATGTCAGTATGCGTGAATCAATATCGCACAAAATTGGTGGCAGAGCAGTTAAAGGGAAGTGAAGTAAAAGTTTGTACTGTAGTGGGTTTCCCTTTAGGTGCGGTGAGTACAGAAGTGAAAGTATTTGAAACGGAACAGGCAATCAAAGATGGAGCACAAGAAATTGATATGGTGCTCAATATAGGAGCATTAAAAGATAAGGATTATGATATCGTAAAAGAAGACATCAAAAGAGTGAAACGAGCCTGCAGCGAAAAAGCGATTTTAAAGGTGATTATAGAAACGTGTCTGTTAACCGAAGAGGAAAAAGAAAAAGCATGTGAGCTTTCTGTAGAAGCGAATGCAGATTTTGTAAAAACTTCAACAGGTTTTAGCAAAGGCGGAGCGATACCAGAAGATGTGACTCTTATGAAAAAAGTGGTGAATGGAAAGGCACTTGTAAAAGCCTCTGGTGGAATTAGAGATTCTGAAACAGCTAAGAAAATGATAGAAGCAGGAGCGGATAGGTTAGGAACAAGTGCTACTGTGAAGATAATAGGACAGAAATAGAATTTTTTATAAAATAAAATAAGATGAGGAGAAAAATAGAAAAGAAGACAGATTTTTCTGTTTCTTCTTTTCTTCGTTTATAAAGGAAAAAATGATTACAACAATAGTTTTTGATATCGGAAATGTTTTGGCAGAGTTTCCATGGCGCAAATATCTACATTCTTTTCATTTCACAGAAGAAACAGAAGAAAGAATCGCAAAGGCTTTATTTATGAGCGATATTTGGAGAGAATCAGATCGTGGTGCTATGACAGATGAGGAGATTTTTGAAACTTGCAGAAAAGAAATTCCAGACTTAGAGAAGGAACTCACGGCGGTTTGGGAAGACAGAATTCATATTGTAAAGGAATTTCCAGATGCTGTTTCGTGGATAAAAGAATTAAAAGAAAAAGGATATAGAGTATATTTGCTTTCTAATTATGCGAAAACTACATTTGAAGAGGCGATAAAACGATTTGAATTTTTAAATTATGTAGATGGAAGAGTGATTTCTTATGAAATAAAGGCGATTAAACCAGAGAAGGAAATGTATGAAGAATTAATCCAGAAATATAATGTTAATCCTAAAGAAGCGGTGTTTTTAGATGATCTCGAGGAGAATTTAGAGGCAGCTAAGAGATTCGGATTTGTCACTATTTTAGTAAAGGATAGAGAGAAGGCAAGAGAGAAATTAAATTTATTATTAAAAGGTAATTGGGAAGGTTAAAAGGGGGACGCTGCGGCAAGGAAGTATTCCACCGAAGCCGCGCTTTCGCTCCGTTCCAGACGTAGCGG
>CANRVK010000242.1 GCA_947643285.1 uncultured Eubacteriaceae bacterium | reverse complement strand
TTTCTGAGGATATGCGAAGAAAAGGGATTGGAAAAGGCTTATTTCAAAAAGTAACAGATTATGCAAGAATACATGGAGCAAGAAAATTATATATATCAGCACATTCTGCGGTAGAAAGTCAAGCATTTTATCGTGCAATGGGTTGTGTGGAAGCGGAAGAATATAATCTTGCACATGTGGAAAAAGAACCTTGCGATTGTCAGCTTGAATATGGATTATGAGATAAAAAGAATGACATGAAAAAGGTAATTTTTCATCATATTACATGATGATTGTCAATTACCTATCACTAAAAGGGAATGAGATTTGTATGTTAGAATTTATGAAGAAATAGAAAGTTTTTATAGGAGGGTATCATAAATGATTATTATAATTACGGGCGCTTCTCATACAGGAAAAACGGTGTTAGCGCAAAAGGTATTAGAGAGATATAAGTATCCATATTTGTCTATGGATTTGCTAAAAATGGGGCTTATTAGAAGTGGATATACCAAATTAACGCCAGAAGATGATGAGGAATTAAAAGACTATCTATGGCCTATTGTAAAAGAGATGATAAAAACTGCTGTTGAAAATGGTCAAAATCTCATAGTTGAGGGGTGTTATATTCCTTTTGATTGGGAAAAAGATTTTTCGAGCGAATATCTGAAAGAAATAAAATATTATTGTCTTGTAATGACAGAAACATATATTAGAAATCATTTTGATGAAATCAAAAAATATGCAAATATGATAGAAAACCGCTTAGATGATTTATGGTGTACGAAAGATTCTGTACTTCATGAGAATATGAAAAATTTTGAGATGTGTAAAAAGTATCATTGCAATTATATTTTGATTGATGACAGCTATCAAGTGGATATTGAGTTATGAAAAAAATAAAATAACAAATCCGCCGTATAGAAATTTTTTCTTTTCCATACGGCTGTTAATTCAAAAAATCTTTTTCTTTGCTTGACTTATGATATAAATATACTTAATCGTAAGTTTCCATAAGCCTTTTCCAGCAAGAAAGAATAAACCTCCTAATAGAACAGATAGCGGAAGAGCTAATAATGGTGGTGCAGTAAAAGAGCCTATTTGAAACATAACAAATGGAAGATCAAAGCCAAATAGGAAACCAATAAACTTGATAACACCACCTAAAGGCGAAATAATTCCGCTAAAGATAAATCCAACAGAAAGGACACTAATAATAGGAAGTATGAACAAACTCCCCATTCCAACCAGACTATAAAATCCCACGATAGAACAGAATTTTTTCCAGCTAAAAGTTGTGTTTTTTGAAATATAATCCCCTAAATATGCCTTTGCTAGTTCTTTTGGATTTCCTAACCTTTCTATAATCTGTTCGGAAGAAAGTCCTTGCAGCTTTTCTAATTCCAACATTTCACTTTTAATTTCTTTTACAATATCTACTCGTTCCCCGGCTGGCATGGATTTAAGATATTTATCTACTTGATCGAGATAACGATTCATCACTTTATCCATCATGATTCCCCCTTTATTTCTGCTATTGCCGATAATAAATTATCCCATTCTATTAACATCATATGGAGATACTCTTTTCCTTTTTGAGTAATAGAATAATATTTTCTAGGCGGCAATCCTTCCGATGTTTCCTGCCAAGAAGATGTTAAAAATTCTTCCTTTAATAATCTTCGTAATAATGGATAAATCGTACTTTCTTTTGTTCTAAGTATTTCCCATTTCTCTAATTTTGCCATAAGTTCATATCCATAACAAGGTTTTTCATCTATCATAAGCAGAATACAAAATTCCAGAGTTCCTTTTTTTATTTGTGATTTCCAATCTTCTAACTTCACTATATAATGTACCTCCTTTATATATATCGTAATACACAGTATATAATTTGTCAATCATATATTTTATTTAAAATGTGAGAATTATGATAATATAGTGTGAAGTTGAAATTTTCATTTTAAGAAGAACTTAAAGATAGGTTATTCTAAGTTATTTTAGAAATAAAAAATTTGCCAATATTTAAAATATAATATATACTAATATAATAAATAAAGTATCTAAAATTTCATGTATACGAAGAGAATCTTTTATCCGTGAAAATAGTCTGAACTGGTTTCATGGTCAAGTTCAAAAAAACAAGAACAAAAAATAAAATTTAGGAAAGGAAAAGCTAAAAGCAAGATAGCATGTATGGAATAACCTGTCAAGAAGTTATGACGGTAGAAGTACATGTTTTTATTAGCAGGAAGTATAAAATGAAATATGCGGATCAGATTTCTGAAATTCTAAATGCATTTTCACCAAACCCTTTAAATAGTAGTCAGATGAATGAATTTTATTGCAGTAATACGATGGAGTATCGTATGAGTGATAAATACAGTTCACCCATAGAAGATATTTTTGATATGTGTCAGGAGCAGGAGGAAAATCACAATGCATTTTTATTATTAGGGCATAGAGGTTGTGGTAAGAGTACAGAATTAAACCGAATGTCTGAAAAACTTGTTGAAAGAGGTTATTATGTAAAAACTATTATTTGTAGTATGGATCTAGATTTGTTAAATATTGTGTACTCTGATTTATTTATTTTAATGGGAGAAGCTTTATTAGAAATAGCAAAAGAATGTAAATGTAAAATTAAAAAAGATACTCTGGAAGAGATTAAGAATTTTTGGGATGAAAACACAAAAACTATCACATCACAACAGATAAAAGATACTTCTGGAGAAATAGAAACATCCATAGAAACACCAAAACTTATAAGTCTTCTAAAAATATTTGCGGATATTAAGGCAGATTTAAAATTCAATGAGGAAATAAGGCAGGAACATCGTAAAAAAATAAGGATACGTTCTAGCAAATGGATTGCATTGCTGCGACAAGTATCAGAAGAAATTACTAGAAAAATGGAAGGAAAGCGACCAATCATTATTTTTGAAGATCTGGATAAATTAAATCCGGAAGATGCTTGGGAAGTGTTTTACAATTATTCAGCGCTTCTTTCTGGTATGCCATTTCCGGTTATTTATACTTTTCCTATTGCGCTTTCTTATGATACTAAATTTTCAGCCTTAGAAGGTTATTTTATCACAAAAACACTGCCAATGATTAAAATTGAAACGATAGAAGGGACAACATTTCAAGATGGTGTTGATATTATAAAAGAAATTGTGAAAAAACGTGCAAACTTACATTTATTTGAAAACGGAGTATTGGAAACATTGATTGAATATACAGGAGGATCTTTGAGGGATTTATTCCTAGTGATTAATTCATCAGCAAAAAGAGCAGAACGTAGAGAGGATAATGTTATTTGTATGGAAGATGCAGAACGGGCTTTAGAAGAATTAAAAACATTTTTAACAAAACGAATTGAGAAAAAGGATTATGAATTTTTATTAAATATTTATAGAGGAAATAAAGAACAGATCGAAGATAAGGAAATCTTATTAAAAATGCTGCAGGCATCGGTAGTGCTCGAGTATAATGGAAAACGTTGGCATAATGTTCATCCCTTAGTGGTGCGTTTTTTTAAAGATCAGAGGTTGATTTAAAATGGAAGAAAGTAATCAAGAAGGTTATCAAACTTTAGGATGGATTATTAATAAATCAGAATACGGATTATATTTAGTGATAGCTGATGAAACGATACAAAAAGAAATTGTTGAGATTTATCAAAAAGGAAAGATAGGTATTTATGATTATAAACAACATCAGGAAACCTATTCTTTTCATAATCTGAAAGAATGGATTCTTTCTTTACCAGAAATTCAGACTTTTTTTATTGTTAATTTTCAGTTTTCAATCCGCAGTGAACAAGATTTAAAACGGTTAAATTTTAGCAGAGATATGATAGCAAATTTACAAAAAAATCTGATTTTTTTTACAACTCCATCTGGAGATGACAGACTTATCGTCAGTGCATATGATTTCTACTCTTTTATAAAAATAAGAATCACATTTCAGGATTATAAGATAGAAGGAATTAATAAAAAATCAGAGTTGCTTTCTGAAAAAGAAGCAATCCAACAACAAGGAGTAGAAGAACAAGTATTAGATAAGAATCGTTCTAAGTCTATACAGGAAGAAAAATGGAGTTCAGAAGAAAAAAGAGAAAAATTACAGGAAACGTATGATTTGATAAAACAGGCAAAAGAGGCAGAAGATAAGAAGGAGTATCCAGAAAGTATAAGATTGTTGTTAGAAGCGAAAGAAATTAGGGGAAAATTGTTAGGTTCAGAACATCTGGAAATGGAAATTATTTATGAAAAATTAGGTAATCTATATGAAAAACAGAGATTGTATAAATATGCAGAAAATTTTTATAAGAAGGCATTAGAAATACATGAAAAAATATTGGGAGAAAACCATCTTGATACAGCAAGTAGTTATAATAATTTAGCAGAAATATATATAAAAGAGGGCGAGTATAAGAAAGCAGAAGAACTTTATCTAAAAAGTTTGAGTATTAGGAAAAGCATATTGGGAGAAAATCATCCAGATACGGCAAGTAGCTATAATACTCTAGCTGTAATATATAAAAAAGAGGGAGAATATAAGAAAGCAGAAGAACTTTATTTAAAAAGTTTGAGTATAAGGAAAAGCATATTGGGAGAAAGTCATCCAAATACAGCAGCTAGTTATAACAATTTAGCCATATTATATAAAAATGAAGGTGAGTATAAAAAAGCGAAAGAATTTTATCTAAAAAGTTTGAATATTAATGAAAAAGTATTAGGAAAAAATCACCCAGATACAGCAAATAGTTATAACAATTTAGCAGAAATATATATAAAAGAAGGTAAATATAAGAAAGCAGAAGAATTTTATCTAAAAACTTTGAATATTAGGAAAAGTGTGTTAGAAGAAAATCATCCAGACATAGCAGCTAGTTATAATAATCTAGCTTTAGTATATGCAGACGAAGGTGAGTATAAGAAAGCAGAAGAATTTTATCTAAAAAGTTTAAATATTAGTGAAAGAGTGCTAGGAGAAAATCACCCAGATACAGCAGTTATTTATAATAATCTAGCTTTATTATATACAGACGAAGGCGAATATAAGAAAGCAGAGAAATTCTATTTAAAAAGTTTGAATATTATTGAAAAAGTGCTAGGAGAAAATCATCCAAATACAGCAGCTAGTTATAACAATCTAGCTTTATTATATAAAAATGAAGGTGAGTATAAGAAAGCGAAAGAACTTTATCTAAAAAGTTTGAATATTAGAAAAAGAGTACTAGGAGAAAATCATCCAGATACAGCAAATAGTTATAACAATTTAGCAGAAATATATATAAAAGAAAGCAAATATAAGAAAGCAGAAGAACTTTATTTAAAAAGTTTAAGCATTAGTGAAAGGGTATTAGGAGAAGAACACCCAGATACGGCAGCTAGTTATAATAATCTAGCTTTA
>CANRVK010000241.1 GCA_947643285.1 uncultured Eubacteriaceae bacterium | reverse complement strand
TAAAGACTCCAGAGGAATTAAAAGATCTTCTTTCCACGCTTTCAGAAACATCAGAGGAGAATAAAGAAAAAGAAGATGCCGTGAAGAAAATAAAAGAGCAATTATCTCAAAAATTGACAGAGAAATATAATGCTCATATTGCCATAACTGCTAGAATGTCACCAAAACAGTTAAAAGATTTGAAAGCAAAAATTGAGGCAGAAGATGGGCTGAGTATAGAAGAAAAAAAGCCTTATCTAGAAAAGGTCAATCAAGCACTCTATGAAGGACAGGAAAAATTATGGAAGCAAAAGGCGGAAGACTGTAAAGGAAAATCTTATCAAGAAATAAATCGTGTGATAGAAGAGATAGAAGAAGCAGATATGCCTGATTCTGTAAAAGAAACTATTTCAAAACCTTTATTAGAACAGAGAAAGAAAAGAGGAGAAAAAGAGGTAGAATCTTTGATGTCAAAGCTCTCTCCTCAATTAAATAAACAGCAATTTCAACAGATTTTAGAGAGATTACATCAATATAAAGAAGTTGATATTTCACCTTATGAAAAACAATTAAAACAGCAGCGAGGACTGGTAGAGCAGCAGGAAATTAAAGCTTTTATTGCCCCTGTGAATAAAAGAAGCCGAAATTCTTTGATGCAATTATATAATGACTTGAAAGAACAAGGGTTTCAAGAGGAAAGTGTAGCGCCTTATTTAGAGAAAATACATGATAAAATTTATGAAATGGACGAAGCGGCTATAAAAAGAATCTGCCCTGATTTTATGGAAGTATCCTTTGAAGATGGATTAAAGGCAGTAGAAGAAATAAAAAAAGGCGCGTTTTTGCCAGAGTTAAAGATAAATGCTTTAGAGATGTTAGATAAGCGCCTTACGAAATTAAAAGTAGATGAATGTGAACAATTAATGAGAAAATTAAAACGAGAAATAACAGAACATGTGAGTGACATTTCTCGTTTTCATTTCTATGAAGCCAGAAAGGCGATGCGTGGGGATATAGAAGAAGATGAGAAGAGATTGATAGAAAGCGCGTTAAATAGTTATGCTTTTGGTCGAAATCAATATGAGTATCCGATTCTAATCAGCGATTCTTCCAGATTCTCCAATGGAAAAGAAGGATTTATTTTGACCCCAGATCACATTTTTTATAAAGGATTTTTACATTCTGGTATTATTTCTATTATAGATATAAAAGAAGTGGAAGAAAGAAATAAGCTCATGAATAAAGGAGTTTTTATTGAAAAAGAGAATGAAGAGAAAATAAAACTCCCTCTTTCCCTTTCTTCCAAAGAATGGAAAGAATTTGCCAAAGTGATAAATGATTTTATCCATTATCTTCAAGAAAAACCAGAATCTAGAAGTATCGCTTATTTAGCGAAAGAAAAACACGAAAAGATATGCTGCTATCGGTGTGGTTATATTTATACAGAAGGTGACGTATGCCCTAAGTGCGGCAGCAAAGCCAACCGATAAATTAACTCGTTGTGTTAGTTCATTTAAAGCCTGAATTTATAAAGGTATTTTTTCTAGCTTTTTTATTCAGTACAAGTAAAAAGCCCTACTTTATGAGTATTCTTTCATTCAACTATCACAAAAGCCAAACTAATAAATATTTTTCCCTTTTATTATATCGTTATCATAAAACTTTTTTTCAAAAAGTAGAACAGCCACCCAACCAGCGGAGGCAAGGAAGTATTCCATAAGAAGCCCCTTGGAAGACGTCGGCACTTAATGAGCAAACCCATAAGGGTTCGCGAATTTAGTGTCCGTTACGTCTGGAACGGAGCGAAAGCGCGGCTTCGCTGGAATACTTCCTTGCCGGAGCGTCCCCTTTGTCTTTCCTATAAACAAAATCATAATAATTTTTCCAGATGGCTTTTTCATTTTTTAGTTGACAGAATTTCGGATAGCTTTTATAATAGTGGTTAATATATATAGAAAAAGGCATTGATAGGAAGGAGTACCTATTTATTGGAAGCCCAGAGAGAAGATGGTGGGTGAAAATCTTCATGACGATGGTAGGGAAGTAGTCCTGGAGCTTTGGATTGAACAGGTTTTTACCTTATTAGATTACAACGGTTTCCACCGTTATAGGGAGGCAATATCGGAATGAAAAGTTCCTGTATTGAATGAGAGCAGATTTTTATCTGAATATAGGTGGTAACACGGACTGATATGTTCGCCCTAAGCATAAGGCTTAGGGCAATTTTTTTTCCTCATAGCAAAATGGGGCATCAAATTTTGATGAAGAATGAAAATTTAAACGAAAAGGAGTAGATATCTATGGAGTTTAAAGTAGCAGTAATTGGCGGAGATGGAATTGGTCCAGAAATTGTCGCAGAGGCGAAAAAGGTTTTAAACCGTGTGGCAGAAAAATTTGGACATCAATTTCACTATCAGGATATTTTGATGGGAGGAGCATCGATTGATGCTTATGGAGTGCCGCTCACACAAGAAACGATTGCAGTTGCAAAGGCGAGCGATGCTGTTTTAATGGGATCGATTGGAGGGGATACTACAACTTCTCCTTGGTATAAGTTAGCACCTCATTTAAGACCAGAAGCAGGACTTCTTGGAATCAGAAAAGAATTGAATTTATTTGCGAATTTAAGACCAGCGATATTATATGATGAATTAAAAGAAGCCTGCCCTCTTCGTGATGAAGTGATAAAAGATGGATTTGATATGTTGATCATGAGAGAACTCACAGGGGGTCTATATTTTGGAGAGAGAAAGACAATAGAAGAAAATGGAGTTCGCAAGGCAATCGATACACTCACTTATACAGAAAAAGAAATTGAAAGAATCGCCAGAAAAGGCTTTGAAATCGCCAGAAAAAGAAAGAAAAAAGTGACCAGTGTAGATAAAGCAAATGTTTTGGACAGTTCCAGATTGTGGAGAGCAGTGGTGGAAGAAGTAGCGAAAGAATATAAAGATGTAAAACTGGAACATATGTTAGTGGATAATTGTGCGATGCAGTTAGTGAGAGATCCCGGACAATTTGACGTGATTTTAACAGAAAATATGTTTGGAGATATTTTATCAGATGAAGCGAGCATGATCACAGGTTCAATTGGAATGTTGGCATCAGCGAGTTTAAATGACACAAAGTTCGGTCTATATGAGCCGAGTCATGGTTCTGCTCCTGATATCGCAGGACAGAATATAGCCAATCCAATCGCTACGATTTTATCCGCTTCTATGATGTTACGCTACTCTTTTGATTTGGATAAAGAAGCTGATGCAGTAGAAAGAGCGATTAAGAAAGTGTTAACAGAAGGATATCGCACCAAGGATATTTTATCAGACGGACTTTCTTTTGTGAGCACAAAAGAGATGGGAGATTTAATCGCTGATAGAATCGAGAAGGAATGATAGAAAGAGATGGGGAATTGGGGTTTGAGGAGGTAAATGTTATGATTATTGAAGATGTATGGTTTGAGTTAAAAGATGGGCGCAAAGCATTATTGCGCAGTCCTAAAGAAGAAGATATAGAAAGTACTTTGGAATATTTGGTTATTTCTGCAAAAGAAACGGAGTATATTTTGCGTTACCCGGAAGAATGTGGCAAATATACAGCAGAAGGTGAGAAAATATTATTTGAGCAGAAGAACACATCTCCCAACGAAGCTATGATTATGTGTATCGTAGATGGAAAAGTAATTGGAAATTGCGAGATTAATTTCTTCAAAGGGATTAAAACAAGACACAGAGCCAATGTAGCAATTGCTTTAAGGAGCGAATTTTGGAATCAAGGGATTGGAACAAAGATGTTTCAGGAGATGATTCGTTTAGCAGAAAACAGAGAGGGTGTTATGCAAATAGAATTGGATTTTGTAGAAGGAAATTCCAGAGCAAGACATTTATATGAGAAGATGGGATTCCGAATTACAGGTGTTCGCCCGAATGCTGTTCGCTTAAAGAATGGTACACTTCTAAATGAATACATGATGATTAGAGAAGTGAAGCGATAAATTCCAGTTTATAAAAAGAATGGGGATATTTTTAACAAGTAAATCTCCTTTCTTATCGCAGAAAAAAATGTGGAAAAAGCTCTGCTTCAAAGCACCTTCAAGCATTTTCTATAAACACTTATAAAATAATCAATAAAAAATAATTTAACATAGAGAATAAAATAGAGAAATCATGTAAAACAGAAATGTTTTTACATACAAGAATGGAGGATTAAAATGAGAAGTGATGCAGTGACAAAAGGAATACAACAAGCACCGCATAGGTCTTTATTTCATGCTTTGGGTTTAACAGAAGAGGAAATGCAAAAACCTTTGGTGGGAATTGTGAGTTCTTATAATGAGATTGTGCCGGGGCATATGAATCTAGATAAAATCGTAGAAGCGGTGAAATTAGGTGTTGCGATGGCAGGCGGCACACCGATTGTATTTCCGGCGATTGCCGTATGTGATGGTATTTCTATGGGACATTTAGGAATGAAATATTCTCTGGTGACAAGAGATTTAATTGCGGATTCTACAGAAGCAATGGCGATGGCACATGCCTTTGACGCTCTGGTTATGATACCGAATTGTGATAAAAATGTGCCGGGGCTATTGATGGCAGCAGCCAGAGTGAATATTCCCACTGTTTTTGTCAGCGGCGGACCTATGTTAGCCGGTCATGTAAAAGGACAGAAAACCAGCCTTTCTAGTATGTTCGAGGCAGTAGGAGCATATGCGGCAGGAAAAATGTCAGAGGAAGATGTAAAGGAATATGAGAAAAAAACTTGTCCGACTTGTGGATCTTGTTCTGGTATGTATACAGCTAACAGTATGAATTGTCTGACAGAAGTATTAGGAATGGGATTAAAAGGAAATGGCACGATTCCTGCTGTTTATTCTGAGAGGATTCAACTGGCAAAACATGCAGGAATGCAAGTGATGGAGATGTTAAAAAGAAATATCAGACCTAGAGATATCATGACCAAAGAGGCATTTGAAAATGCATTGACTATGGATATGGCACTCGGCTGTTCTACCAATAGTATGCTGCATCTTCCCGCAATCGCACATGAGGCAGGAGTGGAATTAAATGTGGATATCGCGAATGAAATCAGCGCGAAAACACCGAATCTCTGCCATCTAGCACCTGCTGGACACACCTATATAGAAGAGCTAAATGAGGCAGGCGGCATCTATGCTGTTATGAATGAAATCAGTAAAAAAGGCTTACTTCATTTGGACTGTATCACCGTGACAGGAAAAACAGTAGGGGAAAATATTAAAGACTGTGTAAATAAAAATCCAGAAGTGATTCGTCCAATAGAGAATCCCTATAGTCAAACAGGCGGAATCGCAATATTGAGAGGAAATCTAGCTCCAGATTCTGCAGTTGTAAAGCGTTCTGCGGTAGCAGAAGAAATGATGGTACATGAAGGACCAGCTCGTGTATTTG
>CANRVK010000240.1 GCA_947643285.1 uncultured Eubacteriaceae bacterium | reverse complement strand
CGTCTGGAACGGAGCGAGAGCGCGGCTTCGTTGGAATAGAAGACATTCCTGTGCGAACCTTTGTTCAAAATGTTTCACACATCTCTCTTTCGTTTTGTCTATCAATGCCATTAAATCAACACTTCATCTTTTTATTCAGCTACATCAAAATCAAAATAATCTAATATCCCCAAATAAATCCCATAAGCAAAATTATATTGTTCATCTCTTAACTTTTGTGAATCCCCTGCATTTGTAATATATGCCAATTCCACTAAAATAGCAGGCATACTGGTTCTTCTCAACACATATAACCCCGGATTTATTCTCACTTGATTATTTTTTGTTCCTACAACAGCCACAATTTCATTTAAAACTGCTTCTCCTAAATAATAGCTCTCTGTATTCGTGCGATAAACATATACTTCTGTTCCATTAATGGCAGGATTTACATTCGCATTCACATGTATACTGATAAAATAATCTGCCGGCCAACTGTTTGCTGCCTGCACTCTAGCTGCTAAACTGGTTGTATTGCTTGTTCCTAATACATCTTCTGGGCTGCTTCTAGAAGTTCTCACTTCAAATCGCGGATCGCTATCCAACATATCTGCTAAATATGCCCCTACTGTATAAGTGATCTCTCCTTCATTTAATCCAAATCCTTCTGCTCCTGCATTCACCTGCCCGGGGGGATTATGACCCTGATCAATAAATATTTTTATCGCCATAACATACCTTCCATATATAGCTTTTATTCTTTTCTATTCTATGTCATTTTCTTTCTAGGTGTGCTATAACATAAATTTATATTCCTTATTCTTAGTAAAAAATCTCCCTTTTTTAGACTTTTTCATGATAGTATCTTTTACTAATAGTCTTATTTCTCAAATTTTTCTTTTATACATTCTTCTGTTTTTAAAAATGCAAGTATTAAAAATATAATCCCAACTGTGATACCTGATATAACGGAAATTTCTACTTTCATGTTGAAACATACAGAAATAACTATCCATATACCTTCTATTAGAAAAAGCCTTTTTCCAAATAAAATAAACATATCTGGGGCAATACTCTGTGCATAATCCCAATGTGCCTGTGATTTTCGTGAAAGAGGCGTATTATAACCATTCTGACTTCTCATATCTAATACAGGGTGTCTTTTTAACATGTTTCCAACTAGAAGCATCACAAATGGTATGATTAAAGTAAGAATTAATTTAATTTTAGATATCATCTCTAATAAATATTGTGTATTTTCTGCCACTGTTTTACACCTTCTTTTTATTTTATATTTTCATTTTTAAGGCTGGAATGGTGATTATTCTTTTTCTATGCCTGTGCCTCCCAAGGCATCTCCGTCAAATGTTCTTCTTTCTCCCATGCCATCTGATATTCTCCTGTTTTTATGGAATATCTTGTCTGTGATTTCTCCTTTTTATCTTCATTCTTTTCTGGAAGTTTTTTATAGTCTGATGTATTTTTAAATTCTTTCACTGCTTCTTCCACTGCTTTTATCAAATATACTTTATCTGGATCTTTATCTGATATGATACCAATTTCTTGATCCATTACTTCTTGTACTTCTTTCTTTGACTTACAATGTTTTAATTTCTCTTCCACCGTTTTCCTTTTTATCTCTATTTTCTTCGCTTTGACATATAATTCGGGATAATTTTTTTGTAAAAACTGCATTTCCTCTGCTGTCAATTTCTTTCCAGATTCTAATTTATGCCGAATTTTCTCCAACATTTTTTTCTTTTTTTCTTCTGTATTATCATCAGCCTCTTCAAGTAATTTGATAATACTCTTTCCTATGGCTTTCAAATCTGCAATAGAGTCGATTTTTTTTTCATTATGAAAATAGTTATTTGGAATCTCCATACCGTTTTCCCCTTTCTTATCATACCTTTTTCTAAAATATCTATAAGGAATATCGGCATATATTTCCATTTTATAATAATTTTGTTGTCAATCCTTTCTCTCACCATAAGTTTCATAATAAAATGCATATTGTTGTAAAACACCTGCATATCCTTGATATTTTTCAAATGGGAAACCATCTTTATAATGTTTTTCCAACATCTGTTTTATATGAGTATCGATAGGAAATGCTTCTATTTGATGTAACCCAAATAAACAGATACAATCAGCCACCTTTTCCCCCACTCCATATAATTGCTTTAAGCTCTCCTTTGCCTTTTTATAATCCATTTCCCATAGATTCTGAATAGAAAAGCTCCCATCTGCAATACATTTTGCTGTGTGCATAACATATTTACTTCGATATCCCAAATTACAATTTATTAGTTCTTTCTCCTCTAATTGAGCTATCACTTCAGACTTTGGAAAACAAAAATATTCCTTTCCTCTAAAATTTCTCCTCCTTTCTCCATACTTTTCACAAAGTGTTCGGATAATCTTTTTAATTCTAGGAATATTATTCTGCTGCGAAATTAAAAAAGACACTATCATTTCCCATAAATCCTGTCTTAAAATTCGTATCCCACCTCCACATAAAATAGCCTTTTTTAAATATTCATCTTCTTCCTCTATGCTCTCTTTTATCTTTCCATAATTTGTTTCTAAATCAAAATAAACTTTCCAAATCTCTTCAAATTCCTCTTCTGAACAAAAAAACTGAACTTCTTCTGCTTTTTGTTCTATTTCTAAATATTTATCCTTTGCCACAAGCTGAAACCTATTTTCTTCTGCTTTTTCCAGCCGAAAACATTGTCCAGAATTAGAAATCTGCTGTATATCAAAATCTTTTAATCTTTTTATTATCATAAACTATCCTCTTTTTTCATCTGTATTTGTTATAAAATATAATTATAACATTTTATCATTATATCATCTTTTTCTCTATTTCCCTATCTCATTCTTAAGAATTATAAAAAATTTATTATTATTTATCAGACCAAATACTCAAAAAGAATATTTTAGAAAAAAATAATTATACTAAAATAGAAATAGAAAATAAAAAATATACCATAACTACAGCTATGAAATGGAGAATTTATATGAAAAAAGAGAAACTAGAAAAATTAGAACAAAAAAAGAATGAAGAAATGTTTAATAGCATTACAGAAAAGAAAAAACCGGAAAATCAAAATCAAACACATAATGTCAGAAAAGAAGCATTTAGCCAAAGCAGAGTGAATATTTGACATTTTTTGACCAAAGGTTCGCACAGGCAAGAAGGTATTTAAACGAAGCCGCGCTTTCGCTCCGTGTAAGACTACATGGACACTAAATTCGCCGAACCCTTAACAGGTTTCGCTCATTAAGTGCCGACGTCTTCCAAGGGGCTTCTTTTGGAATACCTTCTTGCCTGTGCTAGTTTTGTATCATAGATGAGTTTATAAATCGTAACTTCTGTTACAATAAGCTATATCATTTACACTTTTTCCCATCATAAAATACAAGTTCCTTCTCTCTCATTTGGTATAATCAATCCTCTGTAAATTCGTTCCTCTTGATAGTTTTTAATTTCCTCCCTATCATATTTCATCTTCTACCATTTTTATTTGTCATTATTGAGCGAGCGAATTAAGATACATATTCCAACTAGCAATACTACACTCCCAACTATTATAATGATTGTTGGCGGTAAAAGACCTATTTTTCCTGAAATAAATATTGCCGTTGCGCTGTCATTTCCTCCAAGCATAAATGTCCACATACCACTTATGAAAAGATATACCGCATACAATACTGCACACAAACCAATGATACAGCAAGAAAAGCCCAATAATATTTTTTTCATTATTTTCTTTCTTTGGGTCTTTGCAATATCAATACTTGCTAAAATACCTATATCCAAATCATCTACATTTTCATCTATTTCCCTTTTTTTCTCACATGTCATCAATTCCAATAAACTTACCTAAAGAGTCTGCTAAGGGTTCTAATGTATTTATATCTGGAAATCCTAAGCCCCTTTCCCAGCGACTCACCGCTTTATCAGTTACATTTAGCCTCTTCGCTAACTCTGCCTGTGTGATTTGTTTTTCTTTTCTAAGTTTGGCAATAAATAAACCTAATTCTTTTGCTTCCATACGCTATGTTCCTCCTTTTTGATAAATTAAACATAGCACATGATAACTAATTATTGTACCGATGCATACTTTACCACCCAATATGTGTACTCTACAATTCGTTTACCATCTTGAAACGCCCAATTTATATATTTAATTATAAAATGACT
This sequence comes from uncultured Eubacteriaceae bacterium, assembly GCA_947643285.1. Classification (GTDB taxonomy): domain Bacteria; phylum Bacillota; class Clostridia; order Lachnospirales; family Lachnospiraceae; genus MGBC136627. Next base: position 1,264 of record CANRVK010000240.1, on the reverse strand, counting down.
TCTATTATTTACAATGTATATTTATAGAATCATTTTCCGTGTCTACACAATTCCGAAAAGAGAGATATTTTTTTTCAATTCTAAGTGAATAAACTACCATAGCAATAATACTTTCTATCATGATTCCTATAATAGAGAACAGTATCCATGCAGAATTTTGTCCTATGAGTAGAGGGATTCCCAAAGCAATTAGCACAATACCAAATACACAAAACAGTTTCGATACTGCATAGTTATATTTTTTTACATCTGAAACTTCAAATACTTCTGCATTCGCCCAAAATCTCATAGGTTTCTTTGAAAACCATGAATATACAGCCAAACATAAAAACATACTTCCCAAAATACACCATATTATAAAACCGATTGTCTTACCTTCCATTTCAACACCTCCCAAGAGTTCTAAATTCTGATTGTAATTTAATACCTTTTATCTATTATAATCACTTTTTATCCTTCTTATCTTTTTTTACAAATAAAAAAAACAATGCAATAAAATCATACTATGTAAATATGTAAAGTTTCACATCCTAGAATAGCCAACAAACTAGCGGAAGCAAGGAATGATTCTAAAAGAAGCCCCTTGGAAGACGTCGGCACTTAATGAGCAAACCCGCAAGAAGCGGGATTTGCGAATTTAGTACCGCTACGTCTGGAACGGAGCGAAAGCGCGGCTTCGTTGGAAGTGTATCTTGTCTGGGCGAACCTTTGATCAAAATGTATCCAAAAACAATTATTTTTTTCTCTATATCACAAAAAAGACTGTTGTATTAAATAAAACTATATAATTATGTATATACTTTGATAAAATATTAATATCATTTTGCATAATTATAATCGTTATATATTTAATACAACAGTCCCTCTTCTCTACACCTTCAAAACTGCACATCGAATTCTCTTTCTTATGACTTCTCTCTTCTTTCTCTCTTTTTTGGTCAAGCCCTCGACCGATTAGTAACAGTCAGCTCCATACATTACTGCACTTCCACCTCTGCCCTATCTACCTCGTCGTCTTCAAGGGGTCTTACTTCTTTCGAATGGGATATCTCATCTTGAGGGGGGCTTCACGCTTAGATGCCTTCAGCGTTTATCCCTGCCGGACTTGGCTACCCTGCCATGGCGTTGGTCGCCAACAGGTACACCAGCGGTCCGTCCATCCCGGTCCTCTCGTACTAAGGACAGCTCCTCTCAGATATCCTGCGCCCACGCCGGATAGGGACCGAACTGTCTCACGACGTTCTGAACCCAGCTCGCGTACCGC
>CANRVK010000239.1 GCA_947643285.1 uncultured Eubacteriaceae bacterium | reverse complement strand
ATTTAGTGTCCGCTACGTCTGGAACGGAGCGAGAGCGCGGCTTCGTTGGAATAGTCCCTTGCCTTACGCGAACCTTTGTCCAAAATGTACGAAAAATAACACTCTATTCTTCATATTCCTCTATTTCCTGTAACACCTTTTTAAGAGCTGTTCTGGCTTCTTCTATCTTTCCCCTATCTCTAGTATTCAATACTTCTTCAAACTTCCTAGTTTCATAATCTATCATCCTTCTGATATCTCCTGTACTCTCTTCATATAAACTCTCACAGCGCAAAAGAAGCAGCTTATTCTCCTCTTGTTCCCTTGGATGTATTTTTAAATAGGATAATTCTTTCATTCTCTCTTCAATTTCTTCCTCTGTCATATCATTATCCTGATTCTTAATAATCTGTTTTTTAACTTCGCCTGTAGAAAGCACTTTCACTTCTACCTCTAAGATAGAATTAATATCATAAGTATAAGTAACTTCCACTCCTTCTGCTCCTGCTTTATTTTTAGGCACTACCACTTCTAACTCTCCGAGCAACAAATTATTTGCTGCCAAGCGGCTTTCTCCTTGTAATATATTAATATTTAATTTTGTCTGCCCATCTCGCAAGGTATAAAATTTTTCTGTTCTGCTCGCAGGAATTACAGTGTTTCTCTCAATAATAGGACAGAAATGCCCTGCTTCATATTCTCCATTCGGTTTAGGAATAGACACCTCTGTTCCTAATGTAAAAGAACAAACATCAGTCAAAATAACTTCTTTTACTGCCTGATTTCTCTCTTTCATCGCAGCCTGTATCGCCGCTCCCAGTGCCACTGCTTCATCTGGATTGATATTTGTATCTGGGAATTTTCTAAACAACTTAATGATGAAATTTTTTATAATCGGCAGTTTTGTCGCTCCTCCTACCAACACCACCACATCGATATCTGCTAATTTTATATGAGCATCCGCCAAGCTCCTCTGTACAGGCTTTCTTATTTTTTCAAATAATCCCTCACATGCCTCTTCATATTTTTCTATACTGATGCTCATAGAAAATGCCTGTCCATTCACATTGCAGTTTATCTGTGAAGTATTTTCTTTCAAAAATCCCAGTTTACAAAGCTCTGCCTGTTTGCGAATCTGCGCTTTTGTCTTTTCATCTAAAGACGCAGTATCTATTTTATTCTCCTGTAAAAACATTTTCTCCAATACTTCTGTGAAATCTTCACCGCCTAAATAATTATCTCCTGCTACTGCCCGCACTTCTAAGATATTTTGAAATAACTCTAAAATAGAAACATCAAATGTCCCTCCGCCTAAATCAAAGACTAAAAATTTTGTATTTTTTGTCTTTTCATACAGTCCATAGGCGATAGCTGCAGCCGTAGGCTCACTGATAATCCTCTCCACCTTAAGTCCTGCTAACTCTCCGGCGCGCTTGGTAGCTTTTCTTCTCTTATCATCAAAATAAGCTGGCACACTGATGACCGCCTCAGTCACCTCTTCTCCCAAATAAACTTGTGCGTCCTCTTTTAAACATCTCAATACAAAAGACGATAATTCCTCTGCCGTAAATTCTTTATTTCCTAATTTATATTTTTTATTGCTTCCCATATCCCTTTTAAACACTTTGGCGCTCTTATCTGGATAGAGAATACTCCTCTCTTTCGCTGTTTCTCCAACAAAAATTTGATCATTTTCATCTACACTCACCACAGAAGGTGTTAAATTTTTTCCTAGACGATTTGGGATAATTTTAGGTCCATCTTCTGTAAAATACGCTGCTAAACTATTTGTTGTTCCTAAATCAATTCCGATTATCATATTTCTCCTCATTTCTGCGCTGCTGTATCATAAAAATCATATTTTATTTTCAAATTTGTCATCGCAGCGCCAACACAAACTCGAAATTTTTTCTAGCCTTCCTCTCTCTTTTTCTAATTTCTCTGTAGCCTTTTCAACCGCATTTTGCAGTCTATCCAATTAGGATCGATCTCTAATGCCTTTTTAAAATTCGTTATAGCACTTTCCACTTCTCCATTTTCTTCAGCCAAAAATGCCATCGCTCCATAATACTCCTTACAACCTTTATAATTACATCTCTTACAGATTTCTGTTTTTTTCATCTGACTAAAATATTCTTTTGCTTCTTTTAAATAGCCTGCATCTAAAAATGTTTTTCCTATTGTATAGAGTCTTGCCATCTTATATTTCAATGTTCCATTAATATAATTTTCTACTCCTCCATATTTCTCCTCATAATACTCTATAAAAATCTTAAAAAACTTTCTCGCTTCCTTTTCTCTCTTCAAAGAATGATAACAAGCAACTAAAGCTGCACAGGCTTCTTTATACTCTGACGTGCCTTTTTGTGCAAAGCCAAGAGACTTTTGAAATGCTTTTAATGCCGCCTTTGTGTTATTTTCCACTTCCAGATAAAAATATCCGATAGCATTCCACCCATCTGTTTCATTCCCTTTTCGCAGCGCTGCTTTTTTATAAGCTTTCAAAGCTTTTGGGTAATCCCCTTTTTCTTTATAAATATCTCCCTTTTTTTTATAATAATCATAACTATTTTTTTCATAAGCGGATTCTAATTTCTCAAGTGCCTCTTCAAAACGCTGCAGCATACAATAAACATGCATAGAATCGCGATAAACTCTTCTATTTTTTGGAAAAAGTTTTTCATTTTTTAGATAAGCATCTAATGCTTTTTCATATTCTCCCATTCTCTCATAGGTATCTCCCAGATTTCCAAATGGAAGCATTGTTTCATCTTCTTTCATCACTTCTACTGCTTTTTGAAAAGCCTCCAGCGCCTTTTCATACTGTCCTGTATATTTATATACACATCCCATATTATTATAAGCATAAGTATTATCTGGCTCTAATTGTGCTGCCTTCTCAAAATCTTCTAATGCCTCTTCCCATTTACAGGCATCCATATATAAAAGCCCTCGTTCAATATAATAATACGCCTCTGGAACTAACTCTATCTGTCTGCTCGCATACGGAAGAGCGAGTTCAAAATATTTCAAGTCTTCTGTATCCCCAAACATTTCAGAATAAATATCACTTAATTCCCCATTTGCTACATGATTGTCAGGGTTGACTTCTAATACTTTCTTAAAATATGTAATCGCTTTTTCTGTTTCATTTGGCATATTCTGATAACAAGACGCGATATTTCCCAATACTAAGTCATTATCAGGAAATTCTTTTTCACAGATCTTATACAGATGTAATGCTCCCACATAGTCCTTTTTCGTCAATAAAATATTCGCTTTTATCCAAATATATTGATTGTCTGGCTTTATCCGAATCGCCTCTTCAATCTCCTTTAATGCCTCATTTTGCTTATTCAGACCACGCAGACTTCTCGCTGTTTCATAAAAAGCCTCTGCTAATTCTTCTGGAGTTGTATCCTCGTTTTTCTCTAACTCCTTTCTTAAAGCAACACACTCTTTATAAAGTGCCTCCCAATCTTTTACATTCTCTGCCTTTCTTCTCTTCACTGACAACTCGTCTAGCCGTAACCTCGTATTCATCACAGAAGCTTCTTTTGCCCTCTCTAAAATAGAAGATGCATACTCCCACTGATCCGCTTCTAAAAATACTTTCACTGCCTTTTCATACATAGAGGGATAATATTTATAAATATAATAAGCTTTGTAAAAATCATCAATAACCCCTTGTCCTTCTCCTAACATTTCATATGCTTCCTGCCGATAGATATACGTCCAAAAATAATCGGGATCTTTTTCTTCTATTAAATTACAAATTTCCACTACATTTTCATATTTTTTCACTGTTTTATAAATACTAGCCTTTTGTATATAATTTTGCATATTATCTGCTTCATGTTCTATCGCTTTATCAATATAATCTAATGCCTTTTGTAAATAGGAAGAATCTTCCCCGATTTCTAAAAGTTTTCGACAAGCATCTGCCGCCATCTCATATGCGGTAGAAATTCTCTCATGCTGCTTTTTTTGTTCTTCCTCTGTTTCAGGCGTTTCACTCTCAATGCACGCCTCCCATTTTATCGCATATTCTAAAGATTTTTCATATTGTCCATCCACAAAATAAAATTTAGCTGTTACACTACAATATTCTGTCTGATTTTTCTCATCTACTTCTAAATGTTCTAATACTTCAATCCCCTCTTTTATCCTTTGTGTCTGAAGATAACACCACGCCAAATCCAAATGCCGTTTTATATTTTCTGGCTGTTCTTTACATTCTCCCTCAAGCTGAATGGTTAATTCTTTATTTATTCTATCAATATCTTCTAATAGTTCTTCTTCCTGAGAACCCGTGCGAAGTGAAACTAAGGTATAATTTTTCGCCTTTTCATATTCGCCTTTTTCCAAATAATAATGCCCTAATCTTTTGTTCGCCAAATAATGATCTGGCATTTTTTCTACTATTTCTAAAAACTCTTTCGCAGCTTCCTCATATTTTTTATTTTCCCATAAAATCTGAGCACCAAATGCCTTTATTCTCAAATTCGCTTCATATTCTTCTAAAATAGAATAAACAATATCACATGCTTTTTCCCCTTCTCCTCTCACTTGTGCTAATCTCGCCTTTTCTAATGTAAAAAGTGGATGATTTATCAAAAGGTTTTCCATATAGTGCATGGTTTCTTCTGCCTTTTCATACTCTTGTCCATCTATCTGCTGCACTAATTCATAATAATAAGACAAAAATTCATCATAATCCGCATCATCTGCCCCCTCAAACCAATCATAGGGAAAAGCTTCTTCCTCTGTTTGGCATTGATAAATGATATAATCAATAAAATCTTTTGGAAAAATCTCTAAAAGTTCTTGTTTTTCCTCACAAATAAAAAATCTCTCATCAATCAACTTCCATATTTCTTTTTTCAACCGAAAATGATCCATTAAAAATTTTAATAATTCATTTTTCGCTTCTAAAGAAGTTTCTAAATCTAAACATATTTCATCTTTTAATACACTCTTCCAGCCTTCTTCATCCATTCGTGCCTGAAAAGAAGCATATTTTTGTTCTATTTTTTTTATCCATCTGCCTACAGGAGTATCTTTATCTTCCATTTCTTGTTTTTCTTCTGTTCTAGCATAATTACAAGCCACTTCATATGCCTCTCGCAGTCTTTTAAATCCTTCTGGATCATCTTCTGGATTCACATGTACTAGATGGTTATGATATGCTTCTTTAATCAAACTCTCTTGTTTTGTCATTTCAATCTCTAAAACAAAAAATGCCATTTTATTATCCATTTTACTCTCTCCTCTCATTTCTTTTCTTGCTTTTTTATCATCTTATAAAATATTTTCACTTCTATTGGCTTTGCCATATACCCATCGTTTTTGACCTATTTTGCCAATCGTCTATCCTCTTTAAGATCACTAATACTCATCGCTAAAATATTCTATCCTTTTCATCTGTTTCTATCATCTAGTTCATTTAAAACTGCTCTCTTGTATTCTCTTGTAT
>CANRVK010000238.1 GCA_947643285.1 uncultured Eubacteriaceae bacterium | reverse complement strand
TATATCGCACAGAAGAGAAAGATTTCTGTCGGTGATAAAATGGCAGGACGTCATGGAAATAAGGGTGTTGTTTCTAGAATTTTACCAGTGGAAGATATGCCATTTTTGCCAAATGGAAGACCTTTGGATATCGTATTGAATCCATTAGGTGTGCCTTCTCGTATGAATATCGGGCAGGTGCTAGAAATCCATTTAAGCCTTGCAGCAAAAGCATTGGGATTTAATATCGCGACACCAGTATTTGACGGTGCGAACGAATTTGACATCATGGACACTTTAGATCTGGCAAATGATTATGTGAATCTGGAATGGGAAGAATTTAAAGAGAAACATGAAGAAGAGTTACTGCCAGAGGTATTGGAATATTTAGAGAAGAATCTAGAGCATAGAAAACTCTGGAAAGGCGTGCCAATCTCCAGAGATGGAAAAGTCAGACTCCGCGACGGAAGAACAGGAGAATATTTTGACAGCCCTGTTACCATCGGGCATATGCACTATCTGAAACTGCATCATTTAGTAGATGATAAGATTCACGCTCGTTCTACAGGCCCTTACTCCTTAGTGACTCAGCAGCCTTTAGGAGGGAAAGCACAGTTCGGCGGTCAGCGTTTCGGAGAAATGGAAGTTTGGGCTTTGGAGGCATATGGAGCATCTTATACGCTTCAAGAGATTTTAACAGTGAAATCAGATGACGTGGTAGGGCGTGTGAAGACCTATGAAGCGATTATTAAAGGAGAGAATATACCAGAACCGGGTATACCAGAATCCTTTAAGGTATTATTGAAAGAATTACAGTCTTTAGCATTAGATGTGAAAGTATTGCGGGAAGATGAAACAGAAGTAGAATTGATTGAAAATATAGATTATGGTGATACCGACCTTCACGCTATTATAGAAGGTGATAAGCGATATGATGAAGAAAAAGAATCCTATGAAAGACTAGGTTTTTCGGAAAAGAAATTTGATGATGATGAGCTTATTGATATAGAAGAAGAGGAAGAGGATGACGAAGACGATATCGAGATGGATATAGATGACGATGATTTCTTCGGAGTCGATGAGCTTGCAGATGACGAAGAAGAGTAAAGAAAGGGAGTGTCATTCATGCCGGAAACAACAACAACAGAAGCATATGAACCTATGACTTTTGATAAGATTAAAATTGGTCTTGCTTCACCGGAAAAAATCCTGCAGTGGTCTAGGGGAGAAGTTTTAAAACCAGAAACCATCAATTATAGAACATTAAAACCGGAGAAAGATGGTTTATTCTGCGAGAGAATCTTTGGACCGAGCAAGGACTGGGAATGTCATTGCGGTAAGTATAAAAAAATTCGTTATAAAGGCGTTATCTGTGATAGATGTGGTGTGGAAGTCACAAAAGCAAACGTCAGAAGGGAGAGAATGGGGCATATCAAGTTAGCAGCTCCTGTTTCCCATATCTGGTATTTTAAAGGGATTCCAAGCCGCATGGGACTGATTCTAGACCTATCACCGAGAATATTAGAGAAAGTATTGTATTTTGCCTCTTATATCGTATTAGACAAGGGAGATACAGATTTACAATATAAACAAGTGCTATCAGAAAAAGAATTCCGAGAAGTTTATGAAAAATGGGGAAATCGTTTCCGTGTAGGCATGGGAGCAGAGGCGATTCAAGAATTGCTGCAAGCCATTGATTTGGAAAAAGATTCTGCAGAATTAAAACGGGCTTTAAGAGATTCGAGCGGACAAAAGCGTGCTAGAATCATCAAAAGACTAGAAGTGGTAGAGGCATTTCGCAACTCAGGAAATAAGCCAGAATGGATGATTTTAACAGCAATTCCTGTGATTCCTCCTGATATCCGACCTATGGTGCAGCTAGATGGCGGACGTTTTGCTACTTCTGACTTAAATGACCTTTATAGAAGAATCATCAACCGAAATAACCGTCTTGCCAGATTATTAGATTTAGGTGCGCCAGAGATCATTGTGCGGAATGAAAAGCGTATGCTGCAAGAAGCAGTAGATGCATTAATCGATAATGGCAGACGTGGAAGACCTGTCACAGGACCGGGAAATCGTGCATTAAAATCTTTATCTGATATGTTAAAAGGAAAACAGGGACGTTTCCGTCAGAACTTATTAGGAAAACGTGTGGACTATTCTGGACGTTCTGTTATCGTAGTAGGACCAGAATTAAAGATTTATCAATGTGGTCTTCCAAAAGAAATGGCGATTGAATTATTCAAACCTTTTGTGATGAAAGAATTAGTTGCGAATGGGACAGCGCATAATATCAAGAGTGCCAAAAAAATGGTAGATCGTGTGGAAAAGGAAGTATGGGATGTATTAGAGGGAGTCATCAAAGAACACCCTGTTATGTTAAACCGTGCTCCTACGTTGCACCGTTTGGGAATCCAAGCATTTGAGCCTATTTTGGTAGAAGGTAAAGCGATTAAACTACACCCCCTTGTTTGTACCGCGTTTAACGCTGACTTCGATGGAGATCAGATGGCAGTACATCTGCCTTTATCTGTAGAAGCGCAGGCAGAATGTCGTTTCTTACTGTTATCTCCGAATAACTTATTAAAACCATCAGATGGAGCGCCTGTAGCCGTTCCTTCTCAAGATATGGTGCTCGGTATTTACTATTTAACACAGGAAAGACCGGGGGCAAAGGGAGAAGGAAAGTTCTTTAAAAATGTGAATGAGGCGATTTTAGCCTATGAAAATGGAATTATCACTCTTCATGCCAGAATTAAAGTGCGCTGTTCAAAAAACAGACCAGATGGAACAATAACATCTGGAATCATAGAATCTACCGTAGGGCGTTTTATCTTTAATGAAATTCTGCCACAAGATTTAGGATTTGTGGATAGAAGTGTGCCAGAAAATGAATTATTGCCAGAAGTGGATTTCCACGTAGATAAAAAGAAATTAAAGAAAATATTAGAGAAAGTCATCAATACTCATGGAGCGACGAAAACAGCAGAGGTTTTAGATGATATTAAATCTATGGGATATAAATATTCGACAAAGGCAGCGATGAGCGTATCCATTTCAGATATGACTGTGCCAGAAGCGAAAAAGACAATTATCAGTGATGCGGAAAAAACCATAGAAGCAATCACCAAAAACTATCGTAGAGGCTTTATTACAGAAGAAGAGAGATATAAAGAAGTAATTGAAACATGGAAAAATGCCGATGATGAAATTACAACAGAGCTTTTAAATGGATTGGATAAATATAATAATATCTTTATGATGGCGGATTCTGGAGCGCGTGGTTCTGATAAACAGATTAAGCAGTTAGCAGGTATGCGTGGTTTGATGGCGGATACTACAGGTCGTACTATTGAGTTGCCTATCAAATCCAATTTCCGTGAGGGATTAGATGTATTGGAATACTTTATCTCTGCTCATGGAGCTAGAAAAGGTCTTTCTGATACGGCACTTCGTACTGCGGATTCTGGATATCTGACCAGACGTCTAGTAGACGTTTCACAAGATTTGATCATTCGTGAAGTGGACTGCTGCTTTGGAAAAGAGGAAATTCCGGGATTAGAGGTAAAGGCATTTATCGATAACAAAGAGGTTATTGAGAGCTTAGAAGACAGAATCACCGGAAGATATGCTTGTGAAACTATCACAGATTCTGAAACAGGAGAAGTGCTTGTGAAGAAAAATCACATGATCACTCCAAAACGTGCGGCGAGCATTATAAAATCAGGAATAGAAAAAGTAAAAATCCGTACTATATTGACATGTAAATCTCATATTGGAGTCTGTGCGAAGTGTTATGGGGCTAATATGGCGACAGGTCAGGCAGTACAAGTAGGAGAAGCAGTCGGTATTATCGCAGCACAATCTATCGGAGAACCCGGTACACAGCTTACCATGCGTACTTTCCATACAGGCGGTGTGGCTGGAGATGATATCACACAAGGTCTTCCTCGTGTAGAAGAACTTTTTGAAGCGAGAAAGCCAAAGGGACTTGCGATTATCGCAGAATTTGGAGGAGTGGCTACTTTTAAAGATACCAAGAAGAAACGAGAAATCATCATTACCGATCCAGAAACAGGGAATACAAAGTCTTATTTGATACCATATGGTTCTCGTATTAAGATTCAAGATGGAGTGACATTAGAAGCTGGAGATGAATTGACAGAAGGCAGTATAAATCCTCATGATATTCTGAAGATTAAGGGTGTGCGTGCAGTACAAGATTATATGATTCAGGAAGTACAGCGTGTATATCGTTTACAAGGTGTAGATATCAATGATAAGCATATTGAAGTGATTGTGCGTCAGATGTTAAAGAAGATCAGGGTAGAAGAGAGCGGAGATAGTGATTATCTGCCGGGCACTTCTATGGACGTATTGGATTTTAATGAAGAAAATGAAAGACTGATAGAAGAAGGCAAAAAGCCGATTGAGGGCAAACAAGTGATGCTCGGTATTACAAAAGCCTCTTTAGCGACAAATTCCTTCTTATCCGCAGCATCTTTCCAAGAAACTACAAAAGTATTGACAGAAGCGGCGATTAATGGAAAGGTAGATCCATTGATTGGGTTAAAGGAAAATGTTATTATTGGTAAATTAATTCCTGCTGGTACAGGTATGAAGAGATACCGTTCTGTGAAATTGGATACCGATATACCAGAAGAACCAATGGAATTTGTGGAAGATTCTGAGGAAAAAGATGATATCGATATGTAAGGGAAACTTATTGAGTGAGGAAATGAAGCATAAAAGTGAGATAATGGCATAGACTGACGATATTGTTTAAAAAATATTGTTTAGAAAAAAGATGGTATATTTCATAAAGAAATGTATCATCTTTTTTGGAGTTTATTGGGAGAAGATGGATGTTTGAATTAGAGGTTCGAGAGGTTCGCCCGGGCAAGGAAACTATTCCAACGAAGCCGCGCTCCCGCTCCGTTCCAGACGTAGCGGATACTAAATTCGCCGTTTCGCTTCTTGCGAAACCGCTCATTAAGTACCAACGTCTTCCAAGGGGCTTCTTTTGGAATAGTTTCCTTGTCCGGGCTAGTTTGCTGGCTATTCTGGGAATAGGGAAAAGAATTATGATGTCTATATTTATTTGCTATAGGGGATAAATTTTTATTTTTTTATATAATAGTATATATTGTTAATACTTCCTGAAATTTTATGTATTTTTTGTACATAATAATAAAAACATTCATAAATATAGCTCATAAAATGCTTAGTTATTTTATTTAAGGTATATTTTAATGAGAAAAAATAAAGTATCACAGAGAGAAAAGGAATAAAGATATTATTTTTTCTCTCTGTGATACTTTTATAAAAATATGATAAAATATAACCTTATGTAAACTAATTTTTGGCATATCCCATAGTATCTAGTCTAGCATAAAAATAAAAAAAAGTCTATTATTATTTTATGTTTATGTTAAACTAAAGTAACAGTTTAGCCTTTTTATTCTATTTGCTATGGTGAAATTTGCTTTTCACAGATTAGAACAGTCAACAGACTAGCGAAGGCAAGGAAGTATTCCATAAGAAGCCCCTTGGAAGACGTTGGCACTTAA
>CANRVK010000237.1 GCA_947643285.1 uncultured Eubacteriaceae bacterium | reverse complement strand
ATATGGTTTTCCAGTTAATGGTAGATAATGAAATGAGAATGTTTCGCTCTATCATATGGCTGATTGGTTTTGCAGCTTTTTTGACAATCATATTGATTGTAATAATAGATGCGATTTTAACAGAAAAAAAAGATAAAAGATTCTTTTAAAGGAGAAAAGAATATGGATTTTTTTGATGAAAAGATATTAGAATTAAGGGATAATGCGAGAAAAGAAAAATTTTCTACCTTAGAAACAGGTATGTATATTAAAAATGAAAAAGTTGAATTTGAGCGTATGTTTTTATTTGAAGATAAGATGAGTATTCTATTGCCTACTATTTTAGTCGATATGCCATCTAATTTAGTGCGTTTGAAATATCTGTCGGAACTCAGACCTCAAATAATAAAAACAACTTTAGATACAACCGTAAATTTTACTTTTAGTAAATATGATTTAGATCTAGAAGAAACTCAAGTAAAAGATGCAGCAAAACAATCTCAAAAGATGTTGAAACAACTAAATCCTGCCTATATTTTTTATGAGCTAGAGGAGAAAAAATTAGAAACCACTACTATTAGCTGGTTTGATTTCAAAAGTTATGCGATGGATGCACAGATGTATAATATGATGTATGTCACTTGTATAAATAAAAAGTTAGTACATGGAAATTTTAATTGTCTTTATCAAGATATGATAGAATGGAAAGAGGCTGTCAATCAGGTGATATCTTCGATAGAAGATTGTACTAGAAAGAAGGGATAAATTATGAGGGCACAGAACATAAAGATAAAACAATTTGAACTTTTGGATCTGTTAGAATATAAAGGAAGACAAGAAATAAATGAACATGGGACAGTTTTCATCTCTGGTCATATAAGAGAGGAAAAAGAACAAGAGTATTTAAAAATGTTTTTCAACGATCTCTGGGTGGATATTGTAGCGATAGAAGAAGAGGAAGAGAAAATATTATTCTCTGGTATTGTAGCAGAGGGAAGAATACAGTCACAAAATCATGTGAAAACATTATATCTAGAAGTGAAAACAAGCAGTTATTTGATGGACAGAGAGAAACATATTCGTAGCTACCAAAAGGAAAGTCTTACTTATGAAGATATCTTAAATTCTTTTTCAGATAATTATATAGAATATGTATTTATTATGGAAAATGGAAAAGGAAAGACCATAGATAATTTTATCTGCCAGTATGAGGAAACAGACTGGACATTTGCGAAAAGATTAGCCAGCCATTTTTCTACCTGCTTAGTTCCTAATCACACCTTGCAGGGAGTAAAATATTCCTTTGGATTACCACAGAGAAATAAAAATATAGAACTAAAAAATAACGAGTATACCATAAAAAAAGAAAATGGCATCACCTATTATATCGTAAAAGATCGAGAAATCTATCATTTAGGGGATATCGTATCCTTTCAGGGAAAAAATTTCAGCATAATCAAAATAGAGAGTGAGTTGGAAGGAAATGAGTTAGTTCATTTTTATTCTCTAGCAGTGAGGGAAACGGTTCAAGTAGCGCCAATATATAATACCAATATGATAGGAGCATCTTTAGAAGGTCGAGTTTTAAGTGTACAAAAAGATAAAATACAAGTATCAATTTTTCAAGATGAAAATAAAAATAAAACAGGAGAGCGTTTGTTTGAGTATGCTACGATATATTCCTCCCCAGATGGGACAGGGTGGTATTGTATGCCAGAGATAGGAGATAATGTGAGAATTTATTTTCCATCTGAAAAAGAGAAAGAAGCATATGCTGTGAGTTCTGCCCATATAAAAACTTCTAATATAGAAGAAAGAATCAATCCTGATTATAAATCTATCATGAATAAACAAGGAAAAGAAGTATTATTAAAGCCAGATGAGATTATTTTAACGAATAATGCAGGAATGTCAGTAGAACTTTCCGATAGAGAGGGAATTAAAATTATCAGTAATAAAGAGATTTTGATAAAATCAGAAGAAGCGATTGATATTTCCAGCACAAATTCAGAACTTCAAATCTTTGCTCCAAATGCGATTATTTTAAATCAAGGGAATACACAGATGAAATTATCGGATAATTTAGTCATGAAAGGCGCGAGAGTACAAATGGAATAAAAAGGAGAGCTAATATGGAAAGATGGGAGGAAATAGAAAAGAAGGCATATCCCATTTTAGAGGAGAGAATAAAAAAGAATACAGATGAGATAATGAATTATTATTTACAACATGAGGTGGAAATACAGACAGAATTTATCAAAACGATTTTTCAGGGGTTAAAAGAAAGTAAGAAAAGAAAAAAAGAGATACAATATATTTTAATTTCTATGTTAAATAGCAGTATAGTGACAAAAAGTTATGAATATGAAATGGCTTTTTATGATAAGCGATTCTATTTAGATGAAAATCCTATTTGTTTGTATTTTAAGTTAAAATTTTTATTTGATTTTTTTGAAGAAGATATGAAGGATTTAAAAAAGAAGTTAGAAGGTTGTGTGATTCGTTTACAGGAATATGAAGTGAATGAAATAGGAAAGGAATATGTATTAAATTATTATGCTTTAGGAACGGTGTTATTGAAACAGATGGTAGAACAGAGTTTTTTGGTGTTAGGGGAGATGAAGGAAGAGGTTGTTTCAAGTTTGAGTAACGATGTTGTTATACTTTTTGGGAGATATATGGAAAAGCCGATGAAGTTATGGGGAAGGGAGTGATTCGCGATGGGTTCACGTCTGAACGATACGATGTCTTGTCAGACGCGCTCTCGCTCCGTTCCAGACGTAGTGATACTAAATTCGCGGTTTCGCTTCCTGCGAAACCGCTCATTAAGTACCAACGTCTTCCAAGGGTCTGCCTAGACATCGTATCGTTCAGACGTTACTTTTTTGGCTGGGCAAGGATTATAGTTAGTGGTGTGAGATTTTGGGCTTAAAAGTGATGGGTAAGGATTTGTATGATAGGGGTATATAATTAGCGATTTGTGTTAGTTTGGGGACAGGGAAGGCGGAATAGTCATGTGGTTGGCTTAGAATATAAGTTATCCTAGAAGAACCCTTGGAGGACGTCGGCACTTAATGAGCGGTGCGGTTACGCGCCGAGAATTTAGTGTCCGTTACGTCTGGAACGGAGCGGGAGCGCGTTCTTATAGGATAACTTATATTCGTACTTATATTCGTAATATTCATAACGGAATAGTTTAGAAAGGAAGTCAGAAGTTAAGAATGAAATATTTTTTATTAAAGACAGATTCTATTTATACAACCAGTCCGAATATTATAAATTGGTATGGAAAGATAGATAAGAGAAATATTCATCCGCAGAGTGCTTATAAATTGCCTAAACGAGAGCTTTTTTTTATCAGGGATAATCCAAATACTATATTTACTGATATTATATCTGATCCATTTTTTTTGGTGTCTGATATAGTGAAAGATGTGATATGTATGTATGAAAAAGGGGTGATATATAAAGAGGTGATACTTTTAGATCCGAAGTATGAAAAATGCAAACGATATTTTCTTCCTATATTGCCGGAAGTGGAATGTTTATCAAAAAGTAGTCGGCTTAATCTTGATAGAAGTTTTATTCATCAGGCGGTTTTTTTGCAGTCTAAGATAGAAGGACATGCTATTTTTAAAATAGCAGGAATAAATTCGGATAGTTATATAGCAGGAAATTTAGAGGTGGTAGAAAGTATTTTAAAAAGAGGAACGGTTGGAGTTGGATTAGTAGAAGTAGAGGTAGAAGCAGAAGAAGGAGAGAGTGCTTATGACAGACGCAGAGAAGATACAAGAACAAATAAAATTAAAAGATTCTGATCAAAAGGCAGGAGAACTTTTAAAGAGTATGCAGGGAAAAGTAGATGAGGAAAAGGGAAAAAATGAGGAGGACGAGAAAAAGCAAGAGGAAAAAATCAAGGAATATCTCGCAAATCATAGTGAAACGAAAAGTTTAGAGTATTTAGTGAGAGGGGCGAAATTAATCTGTTCTAATGGAACACATATCAGACATTTGAATTTATCCAAGTGTCATGGGGTATATATTGGAGAACATCCTGTAGTACATGAATGGGATTGTGTGGCAGGAGAAACAGAAAATATCACTTGGTTTGGAGTGTGTTCTCCTGTTGGTCCAGATATGCCTCCCGGACCGAATATTATGTGTGTAAAGACGCCGGAAAATAGTAAAGATGGGACAACGGGAAATACACAGCCGGGGAAAAAATGTCAGCCTATTATTATAGGAACTTGGATGGATACTTATGATGAGACTAGGATAGTAGATAATGGAGAAAAAGATCCCGGGGACAGAAGTGCAGCAGAAAAGGGAGGAGAGGTAAAAGGAAGAGCGACTGTTACAGTAGGATCGTTTTTGGTTTGTAAATATGGAGGTTTGATTCAGCCAAAAGAATCTGGACAGAGTCAAACGAATGAAGATGAACCAAAGAAAGAGGGATGTTCTAAGGAAGATTGCAAGTTATTACATAAATATGGAGGAAAGGGGAATAAGCACGGTACAAAAGTATTAGATCCGAAATATGCTTCTATTACTCCAGAAAAAAAGTGGAATGAAAGTAAGATAAAAGCGGGAAGATGGATAACGCAGACGTTGGAGGAGGCTGGTTTTGAAAGGGAGTTTATTGCGGGGGTAGTGGGAAATGTATATAATGAAGGGAAATTTGGGGTTTTTGAATCTTCTGCTTATAAATCAAATAAACCATCATATTTAGTACATATGGACGATAATCATGAATATAAAAAAGTATCGGGGAAAACGATTTCACAAGTTGGAATAGATGCATTGACAAATTTACAAGGAAGCTGTGAATTCAGCAATACTCATAAGTTCGGTTTTGGCTGTGTGCAGTGGACAGCTCCTAATAGAATATCGAAGTTAATTGAGATGTATACAAAGGAATGTCCGAAAGGAAGTTATCCAACGGAAGATCAATGTATCAAAGTGGAGATGGAATTTATGACATATGAATTGACTAATACATATAAGAGTGTTTATTCTAATTGGAAGAAGAATAATAAAGATAAAGATAATGAAACAAAGGTAAAACAGGCGGCAATAGATATTTGTACGAAATATGAAGTGCCATATGGATATAAGACAAGTGAAAAGCAGAAACCTAGAATTGACAAAGCTTTGGAATGGTATAAGGCGATGGAAAGTTCAGAAAAGGATACCAAGGATACGAAAGAGAAAGAAAAAGAAGAGAAAGAGAAAGAAGAGAAGTAAATGTTTAGAGATGGGAATAGATGGAGGAAATAATTTTGGAAGATGATTTTTTTATAAAACCACAGCCATATATTCAAAATAGAACTCAATGGTGTTGGGCAGTTGCTTGTAAAATAGTGGGGGAACAATATAAGAAAAGGCATCCAAAATGGAAATTTTCTATTTTAAAAGAAAATGAGGGTGAGGATAATGTAGGGGAAGTATCTTTGGAAGAATATGAAAAAGGGGTATTTACAAAGGATGAAAAGGGAATTCGAGTAGAAGGTGTTGGAAAGAAAGAGGGATATTTTACAGTAGATGGCTGGCAGAGGGCGATTGTGGCAAATGCAAATACAGGTGTAGGAATAGGATATGAAG
>CANRVK010000236.1 GCA_947643285.1 uncultured Eubacteriaceae bacterium | reverse complement strand
GTATCCGAAGGCGATATCATTAAAGTAGAAAAACTTGGAAAAGAAGCAGGAAGCAATGTGACATTTGACCAAGTTTTAGCTGTAAACAGCGGAAATTTAGTAGTTGGTAATCCAACCGTAGCAAATGCAACCGTAACAGCAAGCGTTGTAAAAGAAGGCAGAGCAAAGAAGATTATTGTTTACAAATATAAAAGAAAGACTGGATATCACAAGAAAAATGGTCATAGACAGGCTTTCACGGAAGTGAAGATTGAAAAGATACAGCTTTAGTCATGATTGAAGCTGTGTTTTATAAAAATTCAGATGGAGTTTATACCGGATTTCAGATAAAAGGACATGCAGGGTTTGATCGATATGGAAAAGATATTTTGTGCGCTGCAGTTTCCACTCTTTCGATTTCCACCATAAATTCTATCGAAACATTTACAGACGATACATTTGAATCCGGAAGCAAAGAAGGATTTTTATATTTGAAATTCAAATCAAGAGCGAGTGCAAAAGCAATACTTTTGATAAATTCTTTGCATTTAGGATTACAGAATTTATCTGAGGATTATAATAAGAAATGGAAGAAATATATCATAGTGAAAGTGAAGGAGGTGTAAGATTATGATGAAAATGAACCTTCAGTTATTTGCGCATAAAAAAGGAGTAGGTTCTACTAAAAATGGTAGAGATTCTGAGTCTAAGAGATTAGGCGCGAAAAGAGCAGATGGACAGTTTGTAAAAGCTGGAAATATTCTTTATAGACAACGTGGCACTAAAATTCATCCAGGCGTTAATGTAGGACGCGGCGGAGATGATACATTATTCGCATTAGTAGACGGTGTTTTAAGATTTGAAAGAAAAGGCAGGGACAAAAAACAGGCTTCTGTTTACCCTGTAGCTACAAACGAATAATTTCATTCAAAAACAAATGGTGAATGGGGACATACCTATAAGGGCATGTCCCCATTTTTTAAAAAATAAGCGAGGTGCAATCATGTTTGCAGATAGAGCAAAAATATTGATTAAATCTGGAAAAGGCGGAGATGGACATGTCAGTTTCCGTCGAGAGATATTTGTTGCAAATGGAGGACCAGATGGCGGAGATGGAGGACGTGGCGGAGATATTATCTTTGAGGTAGATGAAGGCTTAAATACGCTGACTGATTTTAGACATAAGACAAAATATGTGGCGCAGAGCGGAGAAGAGGGCGGAAAGAAAAACTGCCATGGAAAAAATGGAGAAGATTTAGTGATTAAAGTGCCTGCTGGAACAGTAATACGGGAAGAGAGTACTAAAAAAGTGATTGCAGATATGTCAGGAGAGAATAAACGGGAAATTATCTTAAAAGGCGGACGCGGTGGAAAGGGAAATAAAAACTATGCCACTGCGACGATGCAAGTCCCTCAATATGCACAGCCCGGACAACCAGCGAAGGAGTTGTGGGTGACATTGGAATTAAAAGTAATCGCAGATGTAGGGTTAGTGGGATTTCCCAATGTAGGAAAATCCACATTTCTATCCAGAGTGACTAATGCAAAACCGAAAATAGCGAATTATCACTTTACCACTTTAAATCCAAATTTAGGTGTTGTGGACTTAGATGGGCATAATGGTTTTGTGATAGCAGATATCCCCGGATTAATCGAAGGAGCTTCTCAAGGAGTCGGATTAGGTCATGAATTTTTGCGCCATATTGAGCGAACGAAAGTGTTGATTCATATCGTAGATGCTGCTTCCACAGAAGGAAGAGATCCGATAGAAGATATTTATGCGATTAATAAAGAGTTAGAAGCTTATAATCAAGCGCTTTTAACTCGTCCGCAAGTGATAGCAGCAAATAAAATAGATGCTATCTATGAGGGAGAAACAGAAAGTTCGATTCAAAAATTGAAGGCTGAATTTGAACCAAAAGGAATCAAAGTATTCCCTATTTCTGCTGTTAGTGGGAAGGGAGTAAAAGAACTTCTCTATTATGTTCATGGTCTTTTAAAAGAAACAGACCCAGAACCTATTATCTTTCAAAAAGAATTTTTCCCGGAATATATGGAAGAGATTTCCTTACCCTATACCGTAGAGAAATTAGAAGAAGGGCTATACTCTGTAGAAGGACCTAGAATTGAAAAAATGTTAGGTTATACGAATTTAGAAGCAGAAAAAGGCTTTGAATTTTTCCAGAATTTTATGAAAGTAAATGGTATTTTAGAGGAATTAGAAACACTCGGTATTCAAGATGGAGATACTGTAAAAATTTATGGATTTGAATTTGACTATTATAAATAAAGCTATATAATAGAAAGTAGAAAGAAGCGCGAAAAGAAGAAAGGAGAAATCACTAGGCAAATGACAAGTAAACAAAGGTCTTATTTAATGAGTATGGCTTCTTCCATTACACCTATTTTTCAGATAGGAAAAGCGAGTCTGACAGAAGAGTTTGAACAAGCAGTAAAAGAAGCATTAGAAGCGAGAGAATTGATTAAAATCAGTGTTTTAAAGAATTGTATGGATGATCCAAAGGAAATCGCTGTTTTATTGGCAAAAGATACTCGTTCGGAAGTCGTTCAGATAATCGGAAAAAAAATTATCTTGTATAAACAGGCAGATGAACCCAAAAAACGCAAAATTCAGCTTCCGAAATAATGTTCTATCATCATTTTAAATTTTTTTATGGGGAAAATCCGATTTCTGGAAAGTTATGAAAATAGAAGTTTTGAGTTATACTAATAGATGGAAATATAAAATACGACATGCTCTATCGATAAAGTATCCTAATGTAACGGTTGTAATTAAATGCCTTGCTGCAAGGCAGCCGCTTGGCTGTTGATTGAGGGAATAAATGGTAAATCGTTACACTAGATATGGGAGGATTTTTATGAGTGTTCAAAAAAAAATTGGTATTTTAGGCGGCACGTTTGATCCCATTCATATCGCACATCTGATATTAGCAGAAAATGCCTATGAACAGTTTCAGTTAGAAACTATATTGATTATGCCAAGTTATGTGCCGCCTCATAAGCTGAATAAAAAAGTGAGTCCGGCACAGCATAGAACGAAAATGGTACAATTAGCGATTGAAGATAATAAACATTTGAAACTCTCCACGCTTGAGCTAAAAAGAGGAGGATTAACGTATACTTCTGATACACTGTCAGAATTAACTGAGAATAATCCACAAAATCAATATTATTTTATCATAGGAGAAGATTCTCTATTTCAGATAGAAGAATGGCATGAACCTCAGATTATCATGCAAAAGGCGGTTTTATTAGTTGCTGTCAGAGAACAACAGGAAATAGGGAACATAGACGAAAGGATAAAAGAATTAGAGCAGAAGTACCATGCCAAAATCTATCTATTAAAAACACCAAATATGGAAATCTCTTCTAGTATGCTCCGAAAAAAAGTGGAAGCAGGAGAAACGATAAAATATTATGTGCCAAAAGATGTAGAAAAATATATTTATCAAAATCATTTGTATAAAGAAAAAGAATAATTACGTTCATTTGGGATGGGGGAATACTTGATGCAATATAATATTGAAAAAATAAAACAGAATTTAAAGAGAAAATTGGATTCCGATAGATATGAGCATACCATCAGTGTTGCCTATATAGCAATCGCACTTGCCATGAGGTATGACTATGATATCAAAAAAGCGGAAATAGCAGGATTATTACACGATTGTGCGAAGTGTATTCCAGATGATACCAAATTGTCGAAATGTATGAAATATAATATCAGTATTTCTGATATAGAGAGAGAAAATCCTTATTTACTTCATGCAAAATTAGGCGCTTTTTTAGCGATGAATAAATACCGCGTAGATGATAAAGATATTGTCAGCGCCATTTTATATCATACAACGGGAAGACCGTCTATGTCCACATTGGAGAAAATTATCTATATTGCAGATTATATTGAACCAAATCGGACAAAAGCGTTTAATCTTTCAGAAGTCAGAAGAATCGCATTTGTAGATTTAGACCTCACCATGTATCTGATTTTAAGGGATACCGTGGAATATTTGAAAAAGAACCCTAAAAATATTGATGTCATGACAATAAAGGCATATGAATACTATGATTTTTTGCAAAAAGAAAAATCAAATTTCTTAAAGAAAGAGGAAGGAACTAATTGCGAAACAGTCTAATAGAGGAAGATAGACAGAAATAATAGATATAGATTATATTTTAAGAAGGAGGTTTCCATGGAAACAGAAACATCAAAAGAAAAAGTAAATATGGGAGCAGATAAAATGGAATCAAAAGCAGCAGCAAGAATCGCTTATAAAGCTTTAGAGGATAAAAAAGGGGAAGATATCAAAATCATTGATATTTCCAATGTATCTGTATTAGCAGATTATTTTATCATCGCAAATGGAACTAACAAAAATCAAGTGCAGGCATTAGTGGATAATGTACAGGAAGAATTAGATAAAGTGGGCGTACAGGTGAAGCAGGTAGAGGGATACCGCATGGGAAATTGGATTTTGTTGGACTATGGAGATATCATCATTCATGTTTTTTCAAAAGAAGATCGCTTGTTTTATGATTTAGAGAGAATCTGGAGAGATGGAAAAGATATTTCGATAGAAGAACTGAATCGCTAATACTTATTAAGCCAGTCCGTAAAGTTTTCGGGCTGGCGATACAGGTCTATCGTTTACATGATATTTTTTCTAAATAATCCAATCACTTTTCCTACAATATCTACTTTGTTTACGATAATAGGCATCATATAATCATTCTCTGGCTGAAGTCGATAATGATTGTCTTCTTTAAAAAATCTTTTTACAGTTGCACTATCTCCCACAAGAGCTACTACAATCTCTCCATTTTCAGCAGTACTTTGACTTTCTACAAGAATATAATCTCCATCGAATATTCCTATATTCATCATACTGTTTCCTCTCACAAGCAGCATAAAAGTATCTTTATTTGGTAACATATCGATGGGAAGGGGGAAATATCCCTCGATATTTTCCACTGCTAAAATAGGTTCTCCTGCTGCCACACGTCCTACAATAGGGACTTTTGCATATTCAAAGCTATCCCGTCTTATAGATTGAAAATTGTTGTCTAATATTTCAATGGCTCTAGGTTTGGTTGGATCTCGGCGCAGATATCCATTTTTTTCTAAGGTAGCTAAATGGGAATGGACAGAAGAAGTGGATTTTAAACTCACTGCTTCACAGATATCTCTGACAGTAGGCGGATAACCTTTTTCTAAAATTTGCGATTTAATATATTCTAGAATTTCTAATTGTTTCGCACTTATCTTTTTCTTCACTTCATTTCCTCCTTTCTAATCTTATCGTGATTTTCTCAGTTAATCTAATTTCCAGAAAATTTACTTTTTAACTGTAGCTATATTTTAACATATTTAGATAGGGATTGCAAACAAATGTTTGAAATAGATAAGATGGGAAATAATTAGAAATAAATGATTTTTATATTTTTCTAAAAAATGGGCATATTTTTTTTAAAAGATATGGTAAAATCTTATTATCAAATAGGTGATTGCGAAAGTCAAAAGGGGGACGCTCCGGCAAGGACGTATTCCATCGAAGCCGCGCTTTCGCTCCGTTCCAGACGT
>CANRVK010000235.1 GCA_947643285.1 uncultured Eubacteriaceae bacterium | reverse complement strand
TTCTTTCCGTTGCGACCATTTGGGTTTAAAATGGACAAAACAATCATTTTTTTTTTGGAATATAAAAAAGATAATAGTGACACAAAAGAAAAGTTGTATTATAATAAATGAAAAAGAGAAATCTTACCAGCAGTTTGGCTATTTAAGGAGGAGGAAACAAATGGGAATTATTTCAAGATTTAAAGATATTATGTCTGCTAATATCAATGCTCTTTTAGATAAGGCAGAAGATCCAGCTAAAATGATTGACCAGTATTTGAGAAATTTAGAGAGCGATTTAGGAAACGTGAAAGCGGAAACAGCTTCTGTGATAGCAGAGGAAACTAGATGTAAAAGAAATTTAGAGGAATGTAAAGAAGAAATTGAGAAATTACAGAAGTATGCACAAAAAGCGGTGATGGCAGGAAATGATAATGATGCCAGACAATTTTTAAACCAAAAACAGCAATATATGACGAAAAAAGAGGGATTGCAACAGGCTTATGATCTGGCGGCGGCAAATGCAGGTAAAATGAGGCAGATGCATGATAAATTGGTAAAAGATATCGCGGAGTTAAATGCCAGAAAAGATGCGATTAAAGCGAAACTGGCAGTCGCTAAAACACAGGAAAAATTGAATAAGATCGGAGCTAGTATAGAAGGTGCTGCTGCGAATATGTTTGCATTTGATAAGATGGAAGAAAAAGCGAATCGTATGTTAGATGAAGCGAATGCGATGGCAGAATTAAATCAAACACAGGCAGAATCAGATATCGATGCGTTGATGTCGAAGTATGACAGCGCACCTTCTAATGAAGTGGAAGATGAATTAGCAGCATTAAAGGCACAGATGGGATTAAATTAAACTCATGTTGAAAAAAAGGGAGGAAATATCCCTTTTTTTCGTAATATAGCAGAAATGGAGGAAGCGGATATGGGATTGTTTGGCGGTCAGTTGGCAAATGTAGTAGAATGGGAAGAGTATAGAGATGATATTTTATTTTGGAAATGGACGAATAAAGAAATCAAGAAAGGGAGTAAATTGATTATTCGCCCCGGACAGGATGCGATCTTTATGTTCAATGGAAAGATAGAAGGAATCTTTACAGATGAAGGGAGTTTTGATATTGAATCAGAGATCGTTCCATTTTTATCCACATTAAAGGGATTTAAGTTCGGATTCAACAGTGGAATGAGATCGGAAGTTCTTTTTATCAATACAAAGGAATTTACGGAAAAATGGGGGACAAAGAATGAAATTAATATTCCTGCTCCTCAGCTCAACTTGCCCGGTGGATTGCCGATACGGGCGTTTGGAACATATAGTTTTAAGATAGCAGATCATCAGGCACTGATTGACAGTGTAGCAGGGATAAAAAATATTTTTACTGTGGAAGATGTGAAGGAGAGATTGATGGCAAAACTCAATCAATTCTTGATGAAATGGATTGTGAGAGAAGGAAAAGATCTGACCAATATTATGGCAAATTCAGATAAGATCACAAGAGGGATACAGGAAGATTTTGATATGGAGATGCAAAAAATCGGAATAACCATTCGGGATTTTACGATTCAAAATGTGAGTTATCCAGAAAATATGCAGAAGATGATCGAAAAAGTAGCTTCTCAAGGCATGATCGGAAATATGGGGCAGTATCAAAATGTAGCGATGGTGGATGCGATGACACAGAATGGAAGGAATGGGTCTTCTATGGGTGATATCGCCAGTCAGATGGCAGGGATGCAGATGGGAATGATGATGGGGCAGCAGATGATGAATCAAATGAATCAGCAGATGAATGTGAATCAGCAAGCGAATCAACAGGTTAATCAGCAGGGAGCAGGAGGTTCTTCAAATGGAAATAAAAATGTGCCTAATTTCTGCCCAAATTGCGGAACAAGAACAGGAGGAGCTAATTTCTGTCCGAATTGTGGGACAAAATTAGGATAGAAAAATGAATATATATGAGAGTTTAAATACAAATCAACAAGAAGCTGTTCTCTGTACAGAAGGACCTGTTTTGATATTAGCAGGGGCAGGGTCTGGAAAGACAAGAGTGTTGGCACATAGAATCGCTTACTTAATTGAAGAAAAGAATGTGAATCCTTGGAATATTTTAGCGATTACTTTTACCAATAAAGCAGCAGGGGAAATGAGAGAAAGAGTGGATAAGATTGTCACATATGGAGCAGAATCGATATGGGTCAGTACGTTTCATTCAGCTTGTGTGCGGATTTTAAGGAGGTATATTGATAGAATAGGCTTTGATAATAAATTCACGATTTATGATACAGATGATCAAAAGACAGTGATGAAAGATGTGTGTAAACGGTTAGAAGTGGATACGAAGACATATAAAGAGGCGAGCTTTTTGGCTGCTATTTCAAAGGCGAAGGATCAGATGATAACGCCAGAGGAATATCTTGTAAATGCTGGGGGTGATATGGTACAAAAGAAGATAGCGGAAGTATATAAGGAATATCAGACACAGCTCAGAAAAAATAATGCACTAGATTTTGATGATCTGCTCTGCATGACAGTGCAATTATTTCAGACAAATCCCGAGGTATTAGAGAGTTATCAAAATCGTTTTCGATATATTATGGTAGATGAATATCAGGATACAAATATGGTACAGTTTCAATTTATTCATTTATTAGCACAGAAATATAAAAATTTATGTGTAGTGGGAGATGATGATCAGTCCATCTATAAATTCCGCGGCGCTAATATACAAAATATTTTGGGATTTGAGCAGGTATTTTCGGACACAAAGGTGATAAAATTAGAACAGAATTATCGTTCTACGGGAAATATTTTAGATGCAGCGAATACTGTGATCGAGAATAATACAGCGAGAAAAAAGAAAACATTATGGACAGAACAGGGAGAGGGAGAAAAAATCCGGGTGATTCAGTGCGAAACAGCGAATGATGAAGCGGAGATGATTGTTCAGGAAATTAAAGAGAGAGTGGATAAAGAGGAATTTTGTTATAAAGATTGTGCGCTGTTATATCGCACGAATGCACAATCGCGTATTTTAGAGGAACAATTTATTAAGGCTAACATACCTTATAAAGTGATTGGTGGTATTAACTTCTATGCTAGAAAAGAGATTAAAGATTTGTTGAGTTATTTAAAAACGATAGAAAATGGAAAAGATGATTTGGCAGTTCGCAGAATTATCAATGTGCCGAAACGTGGAATAGGGAGTACCACGATTGATAAGATACAAGACTATGCTTTAGCGCATGATATCAGTTTTTTTGAAGCGCTTAAAATAGCGGATAAGATTCCTACAATAGGGCGTTCGGCTGTGAAATTAGAAGGATTTGTGAATCTGATACGAGTATTTCAAAGTAAGATAGGTTATATTTCTTTAACAGAATTATTAAAGGAAATCATTGAAGAAACAGGTTATCGGATAGAATTAGAAGCAGAAGGGACAGAGGAAGCTTTAGGGCGGTTAGAAAATATAGATGAATTAATCAGTAAAATGACAGATTATGAAGAGAATACAGAAGATGCGAGTTTGAGTGGATTTTTAGAAGAAGTGGCTTTGATCGCGGACGTGGATAATTTAGATGATACTACCGATTATGTAGTGTTGATGACATTACACAGTGCAAAAGGGTTGGAATTCCCGAAGGTGTTTTTATGTGGATTGGAAGATGGATTGTTTCCGAGTTATCTGAGTGTTACATCAGATGATCCGAGTGATTTAGAAGAAGAAAGGCGTCTTTGTTATGTGGGAATCACAAGGGCGATGGAAAGTCTGACAATAAGCTCAGCGAAACAGAGAATGTATCGGGGAGAAACACAGTATCGAAAACCTTCTCGCTTTTTAAAAGAAGTGCCAAAGAGAGTGGTGGAAGGGATCACTCGTGAACCTAAGATAAAAGAAATGCCTAGAAATAATATTTTTTATTCAGCTAGAGAAGCATTTCGGGCAAAGCCTTTTGAGAGCAAAACGCTTTCTGGAAATAAATTAGAGTATGAAATAGGGGATAGAGTATTTCATATTAAATTTGGAACAGGGGTTGTATTAGATATCAAGGCAGGCGGCAGAGATTATGAGGTGACAGTGGATTTTGAAAAGGCTGGCACAAAAAAGATGTTCGCTTCTTTTGCAAAATTAAAGAAGTTAGATTAAATATACTATAAATGTTTTATAAATTTGTTATAAAATTTTAAGAAGTATATAGCAAAATAAATTTGGATATGATATAATAAAAACAACTTATCAAGGTCTGTATATAAATTTTGATTTTTGCAGGATACTAAAATTAGGAAAGGAAAGGGCGTATGAAGATGTCAAATAAAATGGAAGAATTATTTAATGCAGCTAGAATCAATGAATTGCTGCACAGAAAAGAAGAAGATGAAAAGAAAAAGAATTGTGTACTCTGGATATTGGCGGTTATCGGAGCAGTAGCAGCAGTGGCAGCTATCGCTTATGCAGTTTATCGCTATTTTACACCAGACTATTTAGAAGATTTTGAAGAGGATTTTGAAGACGACTTTGATGATGACTTTTTTGATGATACAGAGGAAAAAGATGCGAAAGAAGAGAACAATGAAGATGTAGTAGATGTGAAGAAGGCAGAAGTGAAAGAAGAGAAGGAAGAAAAAGAAGAAAGTAAAGAAGAAAAATAAAGAGAGAGCCATCGCGAAATAGCCAGACTGCAGGCTATAGAGCGGTGGCTTTTTCTAGATATTTTTTATAGATATAGAAAGTAGTTTTGGTCTTTTTAAAATTGATCTATCCATTTCAAGGCTTCGAGTAAAGAATGAATCGTGTCAACATTTTCTATTGGGTTTTGGTTATTCCTGTCTAAAAAAAGAGCTTTGATACCACAAAGAGATGCACCTTTTACATCAGAGGTGAGAGAATCTCCGATGTGAATCACTTCATCTGCTTGACATTTGCTGATTTCTAATGCTTTTTCAAAGAGCTGTCTATGCGGTTTGTGTGCTTTTGCCATATCGCTAGAGATGATGTTTGCTGGATGTAAGTCTTTTTCTTTCATTCCCTTTTCTACATAAATAGTGCTGATATTTGTGATGATATAAATAGGGAGACGGCATTTAGAGAAAAATTCTCTTGTATCTTCAAATTCTGGAGCATGTATCCAAAATCTGCGGCAGAGTTCATGGAGTTCATCTAAATTGTCTTTCAAATGGATTTGCTTGACGCAATGTTTTAATATTTCTTCTACAATTTCATCTTCTGAGAGAAATGTATCCCCGAAACTTTTTTCTTCAAATTCTTTGATCAGTTTTCACCAATATGTGAGCATGACTTGGGGGGATTCTATATCGCTATTTTCATAACAGCGTTTTAGTAATTCTCGGACATCTTGTCCATCATTTTTTATGATTGTTCCTGTATAATCTACAAATATAGCTTTTAACATGAGATATTTTCCTCCATAAAGAAATGGTTTATTGTTTCTATAAGTTATTATAAACATGAAATGAGTTCTTCTCAAGATGAAAGGATAAATTTGGGATAGATTTTTAGGGAGTTATGGTATGGGATTGGGAAAGGCAAGAGGGGGACGCTGCGGCAAGGAAGTATTCCACCGAAGCCGCGCTTTCGCTCCGTTC
>CANRVK010000234.1 GCA_947643285.1 uncultured Eubacteriaceae bacterium | reverse complement strand
CTCCTTTTCCTAACAAAGTTTCTGCAATTTCTCTTAAATCTTCACTATTCATAAACGGCGCTAACCCTGCGATATCCTGTATACTTCCCTCTATAACTCCTTCTTGACCTAGCAGGCTTTCTGCGATTTCTCTCAAGCCTTCACTATCCATAAACGGCGCTAACCCTACGATATTCTGTATACTTCCCTCTAAAGATTTCCCTTTTCCTAGCAAAGTTTCTGCAATTTTTTTCAAATCTTCACTATTCATAAACGGTGCTAACGCTGCGATATCTTCTATACTCCCCTCTATAACTCCTTCTTGCCCTAGCAGGCTTTCTACGATTTCTCTCAAGCCTTCACTATCCATAAATGGTGCTAAACCTACGATATCCTGTATACTTCCCTCTAAAGATTCTCCTTTTCTTAGCAAAGTTTCTGCGATTTCTTTCAAACCATCATTATCCATAAACGGCGCTAACGCTATGATATCTTGCATACTAATCTTCTGTTTATTTCTTTCCACTTCTTCCTTTATCTGTGTTGGTTTCATAATGGGAGCGATATCCACTAATTCCTCTCCAGAGATTCCTGCTTCCTCTCCATTCACTAATTTTTTGATAGCTTCTGCTTCTTTTTCATCTCCTAATAATTCGTCCACTGACACTCCTAATATTTGAGCTAACTCTGGCAATTTTGATATATCTGGCATGGTCGCTCCTCTTTCCCAGTTACTGACCGCCTGAAAACTAACTCCCATCTCATCTGCTAATTCCATCTGTGTCATATTTTTATTCTTTCTTAAATCTGAAATGTTCTTTCCTACACTTTGTATTCTAAACATATTCGTACCTCACTTTCCTCTTATCCAGATTTTTTGTGTTTCGTTATGTATTGTACTGCAAAACCCTTTTCTTGTCTAACAAGTAATACTTGAATCGCATTTTCCATTCATATTTCTTTTTTATCTATCTTTTATTATTTGAATTCAAGCATTACTTTAAACAAATTTTTTTATCTTCCATAAATATTTTTAAACTTTGACACAGATTAATTTTATCGCTCTGATTCAAGCATTACTTGTTAGACAAAATAAAACTTCTGGTATAAAATAAATAATATAAACTTATAAAATAGTACTAATTTTAAAAGATAACACAATAGCACAAGAAAGAAGGAAACTATATGGACAATAAAATGAAATTAGTCAGAGAAATGGAAATGGATATGGAAGGAATAGAACAGATAGCCGTAAAATATCGCTCAGAAGACATTATATTTTACCCTTCACCAAATGATATGTTTCTTTTCAAGGAATATATGAATATAAATGATGAAAAATACTATTCTAAAGTTTTAAAAGAGGAAAACAGCATACAAATTGAAACATGCGATCTAAAAATCGAAACAAACGAGCGTGACAAATCTTTCCTATCGCTTCTTGTTCTAGATTTTAATGTATTATTGGAAATTTATGTTCCAAAAGAATTTCACGGCATGATAAAGACAGAAGGAACAAACGGAGATATGTGCTCTAAGCTCAAACAAGAATTTTCTGCTTTTTCTGCAAAAGCGACTAGCGGTGATATAAAGATAGACCTTATCGCTGCAAAAGGGATCGATTTACAAGTGAACAGCGGCGATATTAAAGTAAAACAAATAGAAGGAAATATGATGGTTTCTGCTTCTAGCGGTGATATTCACATAGAAGAATTAAATGGAACAGGATGTGTAAAAGTGAGTTCAGGCGGTATCCGAATCGGTATAGCACAGGCACAAGAAAATTTTACATTTTCTGCTTCTAGTGGTTCTATTAATATAGAAGAATTAAATGGGACAGGAACTATAAAAACGAGTTCTGGCGCTCTTAAAGTAATACTTGGAAAAGTAAAAGGAGCTATTGAAATTCATTCAAAAAGCGGAGCTCTTTCTTTAGGGATACCCAAAAATCTAAATGCGACCTTAACAGCTTCTATAGGCAGCGGAGTTTTTCACAAAAATTTTGATTCCAAATTAGTGAAAACCATAGACAAAAATCATAAACGTCAAGTCATGATATTGGGAAACGGAGAAGAAGCGAATATTGAGGTTTCTGCTACTTCTGGAACTATGAATATTTATCAAAAATAAACGTTTACATATCTATCCTCCCTTTTCCATAAATTCTGTCAGCCTTTGAATTTTTCATCATACAAAAATCTCAAAGGCTGACAAAGCAAAGAATATCCAAAGAATAATAAATATTTCATTTCTCCCTTTGATGGAAAAATTCATATACCTGTTTTGCTGCTGCTTCATTCATCGTGGGAACATTTTTTAAATCTTCTATCTCTGCTTTTCTTATTTCTTCTATTCCTTTAAAATATTTCATTAATGCTTTTCTTCTAGCAGGTCCTATTCCATTGATATCATCTAAAATAGAATGTACCTGTTCTTTTCCCCTCAAACTCCTATGATATTCAATCGCAAAACGGTGTGCCTCATCTTGTATTCTAGTAATCAGCCGAAATCCTTCACTCTCTTTTGGTATCGGTATTTCTACATTCTCAAAATACAGACCTCGTGTTCTGTGATTATCGTCTTTTACCATGCCACAGACAGGAATTTCAAGTTTTAATGTTTCTAATACTTCTAATGCAACATTCACTTGTCCTCTGCCTCCGTCCATCATAATGATATCTGGAAACTTTGTAAAACTTCCAAATTCTTCTGCAACTTCTGTTTCCTTTAACTTTTTCATTTCCTCTAAACCATGCAAAAATCTCCTCGTCAAAACCTCTCTCATACTCGCATAATCATCTGGTCCTTGTACTGTTTTTATCTTAAATTTCCGATAATCACTTCTCTTCGGTTTTCCATTTTCATAAACAATCATAGAACCAACCGCTTCAAACCCATTTGTATTGGAAATATCAAAAGCCTCTATCCTTTTTATTTCTTTTAGTTCCAGCCATTCTTCAATCTGTTTTATCGCTCCTGTCGTTCTTCTTTCTTCTCTCTTTATTTTCTCTTTATCCTGTTCTAATACAAGCCTTGCATTTTTTGCCGCTAATTCCACTAATCCCTCTTTTTGCCCTTTCTTTGGAACTCTGATATAAACCTTCTGTTCCCTTTTCATGCTCAGCCACTTTTCTAATATTTCCTGCTCTTCCATCTCTTCTTGTATCATTAACTCCTTTGGAATAAATGGCGTACCTGCATAATATTGTTTTATAAAACTTGCTAATATCTGCCCCTTACTCTCCTGCAAAGCGACTGTTAAATGAAAATGTTCTCTGCCAATCAGTTTTCCATCTCTCACAAAAAATACCTGCACCACCACATCTCGATCCTCTACCGCCAGCCCTATCACATCTTTATCTTCCATATCACTGTTTATGATCTTCTGTTTTTGTGCTATCTGTTTTATACTGTTCTGCAAATCTCTATACTGCATCGCCTCTTCAAACTCTAAATTTTCAGAAGCATTTTTCATTTTCTCTTCTAACTCTTTCAAAATTCCCTCATAATTTCCATTCAAAAAATCCAGTGCTTCTTTTATAGATTTTCCATATTCCTCTTTAGAAATATACCCCTGACAAGGAGCAAAACACTGCTTTATATGATAATTTAAACAAGGTCTGTCTTTTTTTATATCCTTTGGTAAATTCCGATTACAAGTTCTTATTTTATAGAGTTTTCTCATCAATTCCAAAGTATCATTCACCGCTTTTGAACTGGTATAAGGTCCATAGTATTTTGCTTTATCCTTTTTCATCTCTCTAGCAAATAAAAATCTAGGAAAATCCTCATTTACAGTCACTTTAATATAAGGATATCCCTTTCCATCTTTTAACATGGTATTATATCTAGGCTGATATTCCTTGATTAAATTACATTCTAGCACTAAAGCTTCTAATTCCGAATCCGTAATAATATACTCAAACCGTTTAATCTGAGAAACCATCTGTTCAATCTTAGCACTTTTATTCCTACTGCTCTGAAAATACTGCCTCACCCTATTCTTTAAACTGATCGCCTTTCCGACATAAATAATCTCATCTTTTTCTCCATGCATCAAATAAACGCCCGGCTTGGCTGGAAGTTTTTTTAATTCTTCTGAAATCTGAAAACCTTCCCCTTGTATTCCCTCTAATTCTTCTTTCGATAATTCCTTTTCTTCCCTTGAACTCATCTCGCCTCCTATCTGCCAATCTCCTAAAAAAATGCTGCCTCCTTGGCATATTCATTCATCTTTTCTATCTCTTTTTCCTGAAACTGATAATACTTTTTCAAAAATTCATATTCTCTATCCAAACTCGTATTAGAAACTGTCCGATTATCTGTATTCACTGTCACTCTCACTCCCATATCAAACAAAACCCGAATAGGATGACTATTCACATCTTTTGCCGCCTTTGTATGCAAGTTACTAATAGGACAAACCTCTAATGTAATCTTCTCCCTTATCACTTTTTCTAATAACTCCCTATCCTCTATCACTCGTATTCCATGCCCTATTCTCTTCGCTCCAAATTCCAGCGCTTTTTTTATGCTCTCTGCTCCGTCTGCTTCCCCTGCATGAATCGTAAAAGGCAGCCCTAACTTCCTCACTTTCTCAAACAACCCTTCATAACACTCTGTCTTAAACAATGCCTCCGCTCCTGCCAGATCCACAGCACAGACACCCTTTCCTAAATATTTCCCTGCCACCTCTATTGTCTTTAAATTCTCCTCTTCATTTCCCTCTCCCCTCATACAACAGAGAATAAGGCTCGCCTTTATACTCGAAAAATCCTTCAATCCTCGATTCAATCCCGCAATCGCCGCTTCCACTACCTGTTCCTGACTTAGACCCTTTTTCGTAGAAAATTGTGGTGCGAATCTAATTTCTGCATAAATTACACCCTCTTCTTTTAAATCTTCTATCAACTCATATACCACTCGTTCTATTGCCTCAGCCTTCTGTAAAACCATAAGCGGCAAATCAAAACACTGAAGATATTCCGTAAGACTTTTACAATCCTCTGGAACTCTCAAAAATCCCTCCAATTCTTCCTTAGCTTTTGTTGGCAACACAATATCCTGTTCTCTTCCCAGCTCCCACACCGTTTCTGGACGCAAAGAACCGTCTAAATGTAAATGTAAATCTATCTTATTTTTTATCATATCTTTCCTCCCTTTCCTAATAAAAATCTCTTATCTAATTTCTCTAAACAACAAAAAAGCCAAAAATACATTCTGCCCAAAGGGTCGCTACGGAAAGAAATATTCCAACGAAGCCGCGCTCTCGCTCCGTTCCAGACGTAGCGGTACTAAATTCGTAGCCCTTTGCAGGACTACTCATTAAGTACCAACGTCTTCCAAGGGGCTTCTTTTGGAATTATTTCTTTCCTGCGCTAGTCTGTGACATGGGCTAATTTACAAAGCATCCTGAATTTCCATAAATTTAATCATTCCTTTCACTTCGCTCAAGGCACAAACAAGACATGAAAGATACTTTATCACTTTACAGTGCGAATTTTCTTTCACTCGTTGTGCTAATTGAATGAAATAATACTGATAAAATAAGATTTTTTACTTTCCAAAAATAGAAAACTCAGAAAAAATACCTTTATAAATTCCAGCTTTCAAGTGAACTA
>CANRVK010000233.1 GCA_947643285.1 uncultured Eubacteriaceae bacterium | reverse complement strand
CCATAGTGCCTTTATAGCCATTAGAGAACTCTGCTGCTTCTGCTTTATAAACTCCGTCTTTTAAATTTCCTTTTGTTTGTGTTTCTCCTTTTGCTTGTTTCAAACATTCTTCCACTAAGTTGATAAAGCCATTAATACCGATGCTCACTCCGCTCACTACGTCAGTCTTTCCTTCTTCATTTACTGTTAACCCTTCTAATGACTGATGTTCTATCACATACTTCGCCAATGCTTCGGACTGTTCTTTCCAAATCGGTCCATCTTCTGTCATCACATATTCCCCATTTAATGATAACTGACTCTTTTTATTTCCCTCTTCGTCTACATCGTCCCATATCAGCTCTGTAATCACTCCGTCCTTTACTGTCATCTCCATAGTGCCTTTATAGCCATTAGAGAACTCTGCTGCTTCTGCTTTATAAACTCCATCCTTTAATCCTGCTTTTATATTGATATTGTTCTCTATTTCTGTTTGAGATTTTTTATCCATCCAATCTGTTACTGCATTGGAACTTAAAATTACAACTCCAGAAAATACACACATAACAGCTAATCCAATTAAGCCCTTTTTCTTATTGCCCATGTTTTTTCTACGTAAATTTCTATTACTCATTTTTACCTCCACATTCCATAAATAATTTCTCCTCTTGAATACTCAATTTCTACCAAGCAATGAGCCAGATATACAAAGAATATTTTTGATTTTTTTGGTATTACAACTGTCCTATTATCTCTTTTGAATGACTTTCACAGGACATTTTTCTGCACATTTCCCACAATTTGTACATTTACTGGTATCAATATGTGCTAGATTATCTTTTACTGTAATTGCCCCTGTTTCACAGACCTTTGTACAAAGCATACAGCCGATACATCCTGCTTCACAGACCTCTTTTACAGCTTTTCCCTTCTCATTACTATTGCAGCCAACCATATATTGTTCTTGATATGGAATGAATTCAATCAAATGATTTGGACAGGTACTAATACATTTTCCACAGGCAACGCATTTTTCCTTATCTACAACAGCTACTCCATCAACGATATGAATCGCATCAAACTCACAGACTTTCACGCAAGACCCATACCCCATACATCCATAATTACAAGCTTTTTCTCCGCCTCCGGGCACAACAGCCGCCTTTTTACAGTCTGCGATTCCATAGTAATGATATTGAATTTTCGTTTTTTCACAAGTTCCTGTACACTTCACAAATGCTACTTGTTTTTCTTTTTCTTGTGTTTCTACTCCCATAACTTCACTAATCGCATTTGCAACAGAAGCTCCCCCGACAGGACATGCATTTACTGGCGCTGTCCCATTTGCTATGGCTGCGGCAAGACCATCACACCCAGCATATCCACAAGCACCGCAGTTATTTCCCGGAAGCAGCTCCCGAACAGCTACTTCCTTTTCATTTACTTTCACTCTAAATTTTGCTCCTACAAAGCCTAACATCAATCCGACCAAAATTCCGATCACAGATACTACGACAGTTGCAAGAACTACTCCTGTTATATTCATGTTGTTCCTCCCTTTTTAAAATATAACAAAACAAAATATATGAATCTCTTATAACAATCCTGCGAATCCAAAGAAAGCGATTGCCATCAGTCCTGCTGTAATCAAAATAATCGGTGAACCTCGAAATGCCTTTGGAATATCATTTCCTTCTATTCTCTCTCGAATCCCTGCCATAATCACAATCGCAATGGTAAATCCAATCGCTGTACCAAAACCATTTACCACACTCGCTAAAATACCATAATCTTTTTGTACATTTAATAATGCAACTCCTAATACCGCACAATTTGTTGTGATCAAAGGCAAATAAACACCTAATGCCTGATATAGACCTGGACTCGTTTTTTTAAGCATAATTTCAACAAACTGTACTAATGCAGCAATAACCAGAATAAATACAATAGTCTGTAAATATTCTAAATGAAGAGGCTGTAAAATAAATTTATAGATCAGGCTGGCAATCAAAGAAGAAATCGTGATGACAAAAATAACTGCCGCTCCCATTCCTGCTGCCGTTTCTATCTTTTTAGACACCCCTAAAAAAGGACACAAACCGAGAAATTGGCTCAAAACCACATTATTCACCAGTGCTGCCCCGATTAATATAATCATTAATTCTTTCATAGAACTCAACCCTTTCTATCTATTTTCCTTCTCTTTTTCCAATAACTCTCGATTGATCGCACAATCTGATCCACTACAAGTAGAGCAATTTCCACCACAAGCGATATTCGATTTTGCCCCCTCTCCATTTGTAGCTGACTTTAATTTCAATTTATTCTGCAGTGCGGTGAGCATTGCCAATACAAAAAATGCTCCCGGCGCTAATACAAAAATAGAGATAGGCTCATAACTTTCTGGTGAAAGTTTCAAGCTAAATATTGTTCCATTTCCAATCCATTCTCGAAAAATACCAATACAAGTTAATCCTACGGTGAAACCTAATCCCATTCCTATTCCATCAAAAATAGATAATCCTATCGAATTTTTAGAAGCAAATGCCTCTGCCCTTCCTAAAATAATACAGTTTACTACAATCAATGGAATATAGATTCCAAGTGTTTCATAAAGACTAGGAAGATTCGCTTCTAATATCAGCTCTACCACCGTCACCAAAGAAGCGACAATCACAATAAAAGCTGGAATTCGCACTTTATCTGGTATCATTTTACGAAGTGCGGAAATAATAAGATTAGACATCACTAAAACTACTGTTGTAGTCAGTCCCATTCCTAACCCATTCATCGCAGATGTTGTAACAGCCAGTGTTGGACACATTCCAAGCATCAACACAAAAGTAGGATTTTCTTTTATAATGCCATTATATAAACGTTCTACATACTTATTCATTTTTTACCTCCATTCCGAAGCATTTTTTGTTATCCTAATCGATGCAGCTCTCAACAAAAAATAGTGCCATATTTACCGCATTTGTCACCGCATTAGAAGTCACAGTCGCTCCACTGATAGCATCAATCTCATTTTCTGCTGATTTTCCTGTTTTGGTCACAACAAAAGCATCTACTTTTTTATCTTTATATTGTTCTATAAAAGCTGGCTCTGTCGCACGCATTCCCATACCCGGAGTTTCATTTAAGCTGACAATTTCCACCCCTGTTATTGTTTTATCTAAAGAAATGCCGATACAAACATCGATATCTCCACCATAACCATCATGAGATAGTACAGAAAAAGCATAACCTATTACTTCTTCTTTTTCATTTCTCGCCTCTACCACAGCCGTGATCTCTGTATTTCCAAAGTCCTTTCCTGCCAGATCTATCTTTTCTTGTAGCTCTTTTTTAACCTTATTTAAAAGATCATCTGCATATCCAAAATCAACTGCCTGTGGACTCACCTTTTGATAAGCTTCTAATGCTGTCGCCATCTTCTGTTTTTCAATGTTCTCTTTTGTGGTTTCATAAGTCACTCCCAATAATCCACCTGCCACTAAAGTGATTGCGAATAAAATACATGCATTTTTTATAATCTCTTTATAGTCAATCTCTTCTGAATATCCAAATGCTTTTGGATAAGTCACTTTTTCTATTAATGGAACTAAAAGATTTCCAAAAATAATCGCATAAGATACTCCTTCTGCAGAAGCTCCAAATACACGGAATATTCCTGTTAAAATTCCTAATAAAATACCATAGACAATTTGTCCCATCTTGGTAATCGGACTCGTCACATAATCTGTCGCCATAAAAAATGCGCCTAACATCAATCCACCGCCAAATAAATGCGCTCCGATATAATGGAAATCTATTCCTCCTTTTCCAAATAACAAAAGAAAAATAAGAAAACTAATCAAATAAGAAGCTGGTATTCTGATGCTGATAACCTTTTTTAAGAGCAGATAAATTGCTCCAATTAAAATAGCAAGAGCAGAAACTTCTCCAATCGTTCCCTGTATCGTTCCAAAAAACAAAGGAAGCACTTGTAATGTCTTTCCTGCCTTGAGCTGTGCCAATGGAGTAGCTCCACTGACTCCATCTAAAGCGAAATTTGTCATATGAGTTCCAAAAGAAATTAATAAAAAACATCTCGCCGCTAAAGCAGGATTCATAAAGTTCTGCCCTAATCCGCCAAATAGCTGTTTTACAATTAAAATCGCAAATACTCCACCTAAAAGTGGAATCCACAGCGGCACATTTGCGGATAAATTCAATGCCAATAAAAGTCCTGTAACTAATGCACTTCCATCACTCACAGTTACTGGAAGCCCCATTAAATTTTGATATATATATTCTGTAAGCACACAAGTGATGACAGAAATTAATATGATAAGTAACGCCTTTATTCCAAAGTGATAAATACCAAATACCGTAGCAGGAACTAAAGCAATAGCCACATCAAACATAATACTCTGTGTCGTATCCTGCTTTCTAATATTAGGAGAAGGCGAAACATTTAACAATTCACTCACTATCCATTACCTCTTTCTTCTAAAATTTATGCTTTTTTTCGTTTACTTGCGACTTCTGACCTCATCTGTTTAAATGCCTGTGTCAAGCTTCTTTTCGATGGGCATACATACGTACAGCAGCCACATTCACAACATTCCATTCCATTATATTTCACATAATTTTCTGTATCAGAATCAAGCGCATATTCCATTACTTTTTGAGGAATAATCTTCCCCGGACAAACCTCTACACATCTTCCACAGCGAATACAAGCAGACGGCTCAAATTCTGCCGCTTCATCTTCGGAAAACGCCAACAGAGCAGAAGATGTTTTTGTCACTGGAATATCCGTAGAAAAAATAGCCTTCCCCATCATAGGTCCGCCCGTAATCAACTTCTGTACAGGTTTTGAAAATCCTTCTGCCGCTTCTAAAAGTTCTGTATAAGATGTTCCAATTCTCACATTAAAATTTCCCGGTTTTTGAATCGCATCTCCTGAAACAGTGATAATCCTCCGAATTAACGGTGTAGACTCCTTTACCGCTCTCTGTATAGAAATCACGGTATCTATATTGCTCACAATACATCCCGCATCAGCCGGAAGCATCAAAGAATTAATTTTTCTTTTTGTCACAGCATAGATTAAAAAACGCTCTCCGCCCTGCGGATACTTGGTTTTCAGAGGACAAACCTCTATATTTTCTTCCTTTTCTACCAATTTCTGCAACAGTTCAATCGCATCTAACTTATTATCTTCAATCGCAATAACTCCTTTTGCATTTTCAAATAATCGAAGTTCAATTTTTAATCCTTCCACTATCCTCTCTGCTTCTTCTAATATCATACGATAATCCGAAGTCAAATACGGTTCACATTCCGCTCCATTTACAATTACCGTATCAATTTTTGCATCATCTTTCGGTGCTAGTTTCACATGTGTAGGAAAACCTGCTCCTCCCATTCCTACAATACCTGCTTCTTTTATTATCTCTCTGATTTCCTCTTTACTCAACTTTTCATAATCTCTGTTCTTCCCAAAACCTTCTATTGTCATGTCCTTATTATCATTTTTAATCACGATAGATAATACTTTCTTTCCATCTGCTGTCAATCTAGGCTCTATCGCCTTCACCGTTCCAGAAACAGAACTGATTATATTTGCCGAAATCATTCCCTGTGC
>CANRVK010000232.1 GCA_947643285.1 uncultured Eubacteriaceae bacterium | reverse complement strand
TACTTTCTATTATGTAGAAAAATAAGAGGTTTATCCCTTATTCAACACGCCCTAGCTTATATGAAAAAGTTACACATTAAGACAACAGATGATATTGATGAAGATAACACAGGAACAGATAGAATCATATAGAGGTGGAAGAAATGGCAGTGATTTTAGAAGAACGCGGAAGAGGGAGATTCAGACCAGTTCTAGATTGTGATTTGAATGAAGTAAGAGAAGTTTTAAATAAAAGAATAGAAGAAGAACGTAATGCATTTGGAGAATGTAGTGAGGAAATTGATTTTAAGAAACTTTTATATGATGAAAAAAAATTTAATCTATTATCATTATTTTCTGGATGTGGCGGACTAGATTTAGGATTTGAAATGGCAGGACTAAAGGCTGTTATGGGTAAAGAAATTATGGAAGCAGCTATGAAAGATAAAAAAATATTTGATGAAAATATCCAAAATAATGTATTTCATACCATATATGTAAATGATATTTTTGATGAGGCGAGAGAAACTTATGAAAAAAATGTTAATGGATATATTTATATAGATAAAAGTGATATCAGAAAAATAAAAGAATTTCCTGAAGCAGATATAGTTTTAGGAGGATTTCCTTGTCCGGGATTTTCAGAAGCAGGACCAAGACTTGTAGATGATAAGAGAAATTTTTTATATCTTCATTTTATCCGCTGCCTGATGCAGAGTAAACCAAAGATTTTTGTGGCGGAAAATGTAAAGGGGATGATGACTTTAGGAAAAGGTGAAGTATTTAAACAGATAGTACAAGACTTTACAGCGGCAGGATATACAGTGTATCATAAATTATTGAATTCAGCAGAATATGGTGTTCCACAAATAAGAGAAAGAGTTATTTTAGTTGGTGTGAGAAATGATATCGATTTTGAATATAAATATCCAGATCCTACTCATGGCTATGGAAAAAATGGATTAAAAGAAGTGATTACATTAAAAGAGGCTATTGGCGATTTAGAAGATAATCCGGGAGAATATTTTACAGGTTCTTATTCTTCTATTTTTATGTCACGAAATCGTAAAAAATTTTGGAATCAACCTAGTTTTACAATTCAAGCATCTGGACGGCAAGCACCGATTCATCCATCTGGAGCACCGATGAAACATGTTGGAAAAGATAAATATATTTTCAGTGATGGGGAGGAAAATAATCGGAGGCTGTCAGTGAAGGAAATTGCGAGAATACAGACATTTCCTGATTGGTATGTTTTTAGCAGAGGACATAGTACAAAGAAAAACGAGAATGCGAGATTAGATTTAGTATATAGGCAGATTGGAAATGCTGTTCCAGTAAGGCTTGCGATTGCAGTAGCAGAACCGATTGCAGAATGGGTAAAGGTACAGATATTTAAAAAGTTATAAATTATTATATACAAGATTTGGCGGAAGGTTCGCGCAAGGAGCGCACCTATTCCAACGAAACCGCGCTTTCGCTCCGTTCCAGACGTAACGGACACTAAATTCGCCGTTTCGCTTCTTGCGAAACCGCTCATTAAGTGCCGACGTCTTCCAAGGGGTTTCTTTCGGAATAGGTGCGCTCTTTGCGCTAGTTTGTATCATGGGCAAGGCTGCAGAGTGTAATGATAACGGTTATCATAAATTATAACATGGCTTATCCATTTAGATTCAGAAAAATAAATGGGCGAATTTTTTATACAATTTTTTAGATTTATGGCTTCATTTATAGTTAGAAGAATAAAAGTTAAAAATTTTTTCAAAATAGTATGAATTTCTTATGTTCCTAGAATAGCGGATAAACGAGCAAAGGAAAGAAATGATTCCAAAAGAAGCCCCTTGGAAGACGTTGGTACTTAATGAGCAGTCCTGTTAAGGGCTGCGAATTTAGTATCCATTACGTCTGGAACGGAGCGGGAGCGCGGCTTCGTTGGAACATTTCTTTCCGGAGCGACCCTTTGTCAAAATGTTCTTTATAAATTCATTCTCTTTAATATTGATATTTCTTTCTATATTTCGTGAACATACCTATAGATAAAGCAAGTGCCATAAGTTCTGCTGCTGGCGTGGCAAGCCAGATTCCATTCACTCCTAAAAAAATAGGCAATACAATCATAGTAATCAGCATAAATACAAAAGATCTTGAAAATGCGAGGATAGCTGAAATGATTCCATTGGATAATGCCGTAAACATTCCGCTGGCAAAAATGTTAAAGCCGATAAAAAACAGGGCGATAGTACAGATTCTATTTCCCGTTATGGCAAGATTATATACTGGATTATCTGGACGTGCGAATACGGATACTAATGGTTTGGTAAGAATAAAGGAAGTTGCCACTGTTAAAAGGGAAATTACTGCTATTACTTTTAGGCTGATCGTGATCAGTTTTTTTAGTTTGTCATGGTTTTGTTCTCCATAATAAAAACTGATCATAGGAGCTACGCCATAAGAATAACCTGTATAGAGGGAGCTTGCGAACATCAGTACATACATAATAATTGTAACCGCGGCAACACCATCTTCTCCTACATAGTGAAGCATTGTCCAGTTAAACATCATGGTAATAATTCCTGTTACTAATGCAGTTGCCATTTCAGAACATCCATTTGTGGCGGCACTTATCAGGACTTTGAAACGAAAAACTGGCTTTTTAAAATGTAGAAGGTTCTTTTTTTGACTGAATACAAATAAACCAACAATTGCTGTTACAGAATAACCTAAACCTGTTGCAATCGCCGCACCTCTGATTCCCATATCAAATTTTGTAATAAAAACATAGTCTAGCACCATATTTAAAATGCCTCCTGTTACAGAACAGATCAGGGAAAGTGTTGCTTTTTCACTTGCAATCATATAAAGGGTAAAATTGTTCATTAACAGGATAGGGACAGTAAATAGTAAGTAACGGCTTAAATATTCTATACAATAGCCTGCTACATCAGAAGATAAGTTCATTCCTGCAAAGATATCTTCCATCAGCATATATCCAAGTCCACACATGATAAATCCGACTACTACATTTACTAGAATCAAAAAAGTAAAGTCTTCCTTTGCTTCTTGTGTTTTTTGATTGCCCATTTTTTTCATGATAACCGCGCTGCCTCCAGTAGCGAGCATAGTGGAAATGGCGGTGACAAGTTGGATAATCGGCGCAGTCAAGTTAATTGCTGATAACGCATTTGTGCCAATTAGATTTGAAACAAATAGACCATCAACCATTGTATAAAATGACATAAATACTGTCATTGCAATAGTCGGAATCGCAAATTTTAGAATATTTTTTAAAGTCACAGGTTTTTCATATACATTTTGATTTTCCATAAATTTTTCTCCTTTCGTTTTTTGACTTGTATTTTTTTTCTATATATAGTATCATAAACTGTACAGTAACAGTACAGTCAAGCGAAAAATGAAAAAATTTATGGAGTATGGATATGAATGGAAAAGATAAACTTCTCACCATCGGTCAGTTTGCAGCTATGCATGGGATTAATAAAAAAACTTTGATGTGGTATGATGAAATTGGGTTATTTAAACCTGCTGAAATTAATTCGGAAAATGGATATCGTTATTATAATTATCATCAGAGTCCTGTGTTAGAAACGATTCTTTTATTGAGAGAATTAGATGTATCTATAAGTGAAATACAAGATTTCATAAAAAAACGTTCTGCTGCCAGCCTGAAATGCCTTTTAGAAGAAAAAATAGCAGATTTAGATCGCAGTATTACTCATCTACAGGCAGTGAGGACAAACTTACAAAATCATCATAAGAATATGGTCACTTTACTGACAATGGACTTGTCCAAAATCAGTATTGTTGAAAAAGAAGAACGCTGTTTGGTAACAGTAAATATCAATAAGGATATTTCTTTTGAAGAAGAAGTGGAGATGATCACAGCCGAAACAGAAAAGTATCATCTCGGACGCCTGCATGATGCTTCCTATGGTTCTATGATTTCTGTCACCAGCCTGCAAAATGGGAATTTTGATGACTATTCTAAACTTTTTATTGAGATTCCTTTTCTCAAGCAGAAAAAAGGACTGCATATACAGCCAGGTGGAAAATATATAAGGGCTTTTCACAAAGGAGATTGGGATAAGATACCCTTGCGATATCAGGAAATTTTTGATTATGCCAAAAAACAGGGTTTGACATTATTTGGATTTTCTTATGAAATGGGAATCAATGAAAATGTGGTTGATAGAATTGAGGACTATATTGTGCAAATTGAAATTCCTATTTGTCAACTACCCATCACCTAAAGGTAGTGGGTTTTCGTATATAACATACAAAAGGATTTAAGAGTGAAAGAAAATTCGCATTGTAAAGTGATAAAGTATCTTTCATGTCTTGTTTGTGCTTTGAGCGAAGCGAAAGGAATGAGTTAATTTATGAAAGATAGTTTGTCAATAAATGATTGGAAAACTTAAATTTGAAAGGGTCGCTCCGGCAAGGAAGTATTCCAGCGAAGCCGCGCTCTCGCTCCGTGTAAGACTACGCGGTACTAAATTCGCGGTTTCGCTTCCCCAGAAACTGCTCATTAAGTGCCGACGTCTTCCAAGGGGCTTCTTTTGGAATACT
Source organism: uncultured Eubacteriaceae bacterium (assembly GCA_947643285.1). Taxonomy (GTDB): domain Bacteria; phylum Bacillota; class Clostridia; order Lachnospirales; family Lachnospiraceae; genus MGBC136627. The sequence goes on along the minus strand of CANRVK010000232.1, from coordinate 1,055 downwards.
TCCTTGCCTCCGCTCGTTCATTGACTTTTCTGCTTTTAGAAAAGAGAGTTTCACGATAATGATAGAATAGTATGAAAATAGGAAAAGCTTGTATCAAAAATATGAAATCTCAGTGAGGAGATACATAAAAGTAATTTTCAAAAAGGCTAGTATTTATACAGATTGATATTTTTTGCAATTTTATATTTTATAATAGTTCGTATGAACCACTATCGCCTAAAGTTGGTAGTTCAATATGCCACTGCTACTAAAGAGGTCTAAAGTTTACTTTCTAAAAATTTTTTTCTATATTTGAAGTTATGAAGCTGCCGAAAAGTTTTGCCTGAAGGAGAGAATTTTAACCCCATTATATAGATAGATAATAAAAAGGAGAACAACATACCTCTTGCTAATCCAAAGTAGTGACTTTCCATGCCTATAACATTTTATAGAGAGAAAATATAATTTGTCAGAAAGTTTTATAGATAAGAAAATAACTTATTTTTGTTACGATTTATGGTTATCGCAATATTTTTTCACAGAGTAGAATAGCCAATAAACGAGCGAAGGCAAGAAATGATTCCAAAAGAAGCCCCTTGGAAGACGTTGGTACTTAATGAGCAAACCCGCAAGAAGCGGGATTTGCGAATTTAGTACCACTACGTCTGGAACGGAGCGAGAGCGCGGCTTCGTTGGAACATTTCTTCCCTGCGCGAACCTTTGTCAAAGTGTTTCTGTCTTCCTGAGTTTAGATATAATTTCCTTAAGTTCGTTCATAAGAAAAGAAATCTTTATTTTTATGGTGTTTTAGATTTGATGTTTTCCTGCATGGAAGTGTTTGACTGGGCAATTAAAACTAGAACAGAGCGTTCTCCTGCTAAAATGGTTTTTCCTGCGCGAATCTTTTTTTGCTCTTCTAGATAAGTGTTGCAGACGATATACCAACTCATGCCCATAGGGAGTTCTGGAAGTGTGATTTCTAAGCCTTCCCAATAGGCATTGATTGCCAAATAGATGATATCGTCTTCTGGTTGGTCAGTTCCTTTTCCAGCAAACATGATTCCTATGTATTTATC
>CANRVK010000231.1 GCA_947643285.1 uncultured Eubacteriaceae bacterium | reverse complement strand
GGTTACGGACTGCGAATTTAGTGTCCGCTACGTCTGGAACGGAGCGGGAGCGTGGCTTCGTTGGAATCGTTCCTTCTCTCTGCGAACCTTTTATTAATTTGTATACAAAACAATTATATTTTAAATTAAAAAAATGATGTTTTATAAATGATAATAACATTTTTTAAATTCTCAAAAGGTTTACTTTTTTAATACATAAGTAGGAAGAAAATAGGAGGAAGAGAAAATGTATATTATCATGTATCATTATGTGAGAAGATTAAAATATAGCCGTTTTCCAGAAATTAAAGCTTTAGATTTAAAATTTTTTCAACAGCAGATACAATATTTAAAGGAAAATTTTCAGATTGTTACGATGGAACAAGTTTTAGAAAGTGTTACGGAAAATTATGAATTACCAGAAGATGCAGTACTTCTGACTTTTGATGATGGATATTGTGATCATTATAGTAATGTATTTCCGATTTTACAAAAAGAGGGACTACAGGGGTCTTTTTTTATACCGGGAAAAACATTTATGGAGCATAAATTATTAGATGTGAATAAGATACATTTTATTTTAGCGAGTGCTAAGATACAAGATATTATAAGGGATTTATGTGAAGAGTTAGATTATTATAGAGGAAAAGAATATGATTTTCCATCGAATAGAGAACTTTATAGGATATATGCAAAGGATGAAAGGTTTGATAATAAAGAGGTTATATTTGTAAAGAGAATTTTGCAGACGGCTTTGCCAGAAAGATTAAGAAATATAATTTCCTCTAAACTTTTTCAAAAATATTTAGGATTACCAGAAGAGAAATTCGCGTATGAATTATATTTAACCTATGAACAGATAAGATATATGAAAAGTTCTGGAATGTTTATAGGGCTTCATGGATATGATCACAAGTGGTTAGGAGAATTATCAGAACAGGAAATGCAGAAAGATATTGATAAATCTTTAGAGGTTATGTCAGATTTTATTGAAGTGGATAGATGGGTGATGAATTATCCCTATAGTTCTTATAATCAAGAGATGATAGAATATATGAAAAGGAGAGGATGTGAATTAGGGCTGACTACAGAGGTTAGAATTGCAGATTTATTATTGGATAATAAGTATTGTCTGCCACGATTAGATACGAATGATTTTCCTCCTAAAAGTGAAAATTATAGAAACATAAAAAGATATGAAGTTTGTATTTAGAATTAAAAATAAAAGGATAATAAAAAAAATATAGTTTGGAGATAAATATGAAAGATTATTTTATAACAATGGCTTCTGTGGAAGATGAAAAGGATATTATGGAATTTATTGATCAGGAGTGGAGTAAAAATCATATTTTAGCAGTAAATAAGGAATTATTTGAGTGGCAATATAGAAGAGGAAATCAAATACAGTTTGTATTAGCAAAAACTCAAAGTGATAAAAAGATTATAGCAATTTTAGGATTTATTATGTATGGGGATTCGTTAAAAGAAGATATTATGTTAGCACTGTGGAAAGCGGTAAAAGGAAAAAGTCCATTTTTAGGAGGCGAATTGTTAGAATATCTGATACAGAAGACAGAGGGAAAGGTTTCTTGCAATGGGATCAATTTAAAAACTGCAAAACCTGTTTATGAATTTATGGGATTTCAGGTAGACTGTATGAAACATTATTATCGATTGGCAGATAAACAAGAATATAAAATAGCGAAGATACATAATAAAAAAATTCCTATATTAGAATATCATGATAATTCTAAATTAATACAAATAAAAACAAAAGAAGAATTAGAAGAGAATTTTAATTGGGATTATTATAATAATATAGAATATTTTCCTCATAAGTCAAAGGAATTTATTATTCATCGATATCTAAATCATCCGATTTATGATTATAAGATAATGGCAATTATAGAAGGAACGAAAACAGAAAGTACATCTTTTTTTGTGATGAGAGAGGTTAAAATAGAGGGTATTAGTATTCTGAGAATTGTGGATTGGATAGGTGAGCTTGAAAAGATTTTATATCTTGCAGAACATGTAGATAAACTATTAGAGGAATATGATGCAGAGTATATTGATTTTTTAGAGGGTGGTGTAGAAGATGAGATTATGAAAAAAGCAGGATTTATAGAAAACAAAAAAGAAGATGGAAATATACTGCCGAATTATTTTGAGCCATTTGAACGTTCTAATGTCCAGATTTGGTATTGTACAAAACATAAAAGTAAATTCGTTATTTTTAAAGCAGATGGAGATCAAGATAGACCAAATTTGTATAAAGGATAATTTTCAAATTTTAGATGTTATGGTGGGTATGTAGAAGAAAAATGAAACGGAAAAGAAATTTAAGATGAGGAGAAGATTTATGCAAAAGATTATTATTTTTGGGTATTCAGGAATGGGAAGATTTGTACAATATTCTTTAGATACCAAACAATATCAGGTAGTGGCATTTTTAGATAATTGTGAGAAGATTTGGAATGAGGAAAATAAAATTCCTATTTTATCTCCCGAAAAAGTGAAAGAATTAGAATATGATTTTATTGTTATATCATTAGCAGAGTATGAAGAGGAAATGAAAAGACAATTAATCTCTTATGGAGTATCAGAAGAAAAGATTATTACATTTATGCGATTAGATTTAAAATGGCAAGAACCGCGTTATGCTATGATGAGAAATTGTGTGAGTACTATAATAGAGAGAAATATTTTGGGAAGTATGGCAGAATTAGGGGTATATAAAGGTGAATTTTCTTCATGTTTAAACCAAATGTTACCAGATAGAAAACTTTATTTATTTGATACATTTGAAGGATTTCATAATAATGATAAAAATGAAAAGGATACTATTTTAGGGGGAATGGAAGGGTTTAAAGATACTTCTGTTCAAATAGTGATGAAAAAAATGATAGAACCAAATTCTGTCATAGTAAAAAAAGGATATTTTCCAGATACTGCGAAAGGAATAGAAGAAAAATTTTGTTTTGTCAGTATAGATGTGGATTTATATCAACCTACATATCATGGTTTGGAGTATTTTTATCCTAGGTTATCTCATGGAGGATATATTTTTATTCATGATTTTGATTCTTATAATTGGACGGGTGTGAAGAAAGCTGTATATGAATTTTGTGAAAAATATAAGATATCTTTTGTACCTTTATTAGATAAATGTCTGAGTGCAATAATCACAAAGTGAGGCAGGAATTTTTCAGGATATATTAGAATTATTTTTAATAAATCATTAAATCTATCCAGAATTGATTTTTTTAACCTCATCAAGGAAGTCCCCCGCTTCTAAGCCGCCAAGGCGAAAGCGGTGGGTTGGGACTTCCTTGTTTCCGTGGGAGTGCAGACTCCCACGGAAAAGCTGCGATAGCAGCTATGAGGTTATGAGCAAGTAGCAAAGCGGATTGCGAATATCCGATTTGACTCCTTTTATCAACTAATTATTTAAGTATAAGTTAAACTATTAACAAAAAATTTGGAGGAAGGAAAATAGATGAAATTTGCAGAATTAGAAAAAAATTGCAAAAAATCGACAGATACTTGTACCGATTTTTATTCTCTGGCAATACTCGGAAACTGTGCGACACAGCATTTGGCAAAGGCGATAAAGGGTTATGCTTATGAGGAGAAAATCGCATTAACGGTATTTGATGCAGATTATAATCAGATCGATGCACAAGTTATGGATGATAGTTCAGAACTGTATCAGATGACACCTGATTTTACTTTATTTTGGCTATGTACAGAAAAACTTTATGAAGAGTTTTGCCAGAGTACGAATCGGTCGGATTTTGCCAATCAGATGATAACCTCTTTAGAAGGTTATTGGAATCGAGTTAATCAACAGTATAAGACAACGATTTTACAGTTTAATTTCATACAGAACGATGACAGGGTATTTGGCAATTATGGAAATAAAACACCAGATTCTTTTCTATTCCAGATAAGAAAACTCAATTATCTGTTGATGGAGAAATGTATCCTATATAAGAATGTTTTTATCATTGATATCGAGTATTTACAACAGATTTATGGAGAGGATAGGATAAAGGACAATAAACTGTATTATATCGCTAAGATGCCGCTTTCCACCAGGATTCTGCCAGAGGTAGCAAAACAGACCATAGAGGTGATAAAGGCGATCAAGGGAAAGATGAAGAAGTGTGTGATCCTTGATCTGGATCATACGTTATGGGGTGGAGTAATAGGAGACGATGGACTGGAGAACATTCAGATAGGGGAGCTGGGAATAGGACATGCTTTTTCCGAATTTCAGATGTGGTTAAAAGAGCTTTCAAAGAGAGGAATCATTCTCGCTGTGTGCAGTAAAAACGAAGAAGCGACCGCAAAAGAACCTTTCTTGAAACATCCAGAGATGGTACTGCATCTGGAAGATATCGCGATGTTCGTGGCAAATTGGGAGGATAAGGCATCGAATATAAAAAGGATACAAGAGGCATTGAAGATTGGAATGGATAGTATCGTGTTTTTGGATGATAATCCATTTGAACGAAACCTTGTCAAAAGTATGATACCCGATATTACCGTTCCCGATTTACCAGAAGATCCTTCCCAATATTTGAACTATGTAAAATCCTTAAATTTGTTTGAAACGGCTTCCTATTCGGAAACGGATAAAAACAGGACAAAACAGTATCAGGAAGAAATGGGGAGAGTGAAGTTACAAAAGCAGTTTTCCTCTTATGCCGAATATTTGGAAAGTCTGGAAATGGTAGCAGAAGCAAAGCCTTTTGATAAGTTTCATTTTTCAAGAATTGCACAACTCACACAACGTTCGAATCAGTTCAATTTGCGCACGATAAGATATACAGAGCAAGAGATTGAACAACTTGCAAAGGATAAGGAACATTTGACGTTGTATTTTACATTAAAGGATAAGTTTGGAGATTATGGTTTGATAGCGGTAGTAGTCATGGAGAAACAATCGGAGAATATGTTATTTATCTCCGAATGGCTGATGAGTTGTCGAGTATTAAAGCGTGGAATGGAAGAATTTATTCTAGATGAAATCATAAGAACGGCAGAAGAGAATGGATTTGATAAGGTGACAGGAGAATATATCTACACTCCAAAAAATAATATGGTATCTGAGCTTTATAAGAAGATGGGATTTCATGAGGTAGAAAAAGATAGATATGAAGTAAATGTTACAGAATATGAAAAGCATAAGACTTCTATTCAAAAGCAAGAAAAGGAAGTTTAGGAAAAGAAATTTTATAATAAGAAAAAAATAGAAAGGATAAAAAAATGAAGAGAGAAGAAATTTTAGAAAAAATCAAAGAAATATTTCGAGAGGAGTTTGATGATGAAAGTCTTGTGATAAAAGAAGAAACAACAGCAGCGGATGTGGAAGGATGGGATTCTTTAAAACACATTTCTCTAATCGAAGCGATAGAAGATAAGTTTGATATTCGTTTTACGATGGCAGAAGTAAGTGGAATGAATAATGTAGGGGAAATGGTATCCATTATTGTAGAGAGGATAAAGTAAATGAATGATTATTTTGTCATTTATTATGATTTAACAATAACATGTATAGGTTCGCCGCGGAACTCATCTATTCCAACAAAGCCGCGCTTTCGCTCCGTTCCAGACGTAGCGGTACTAAATTCGCCGAACCTGTAGGTTCGCCCAT
>CANRVK010000230.1 GCA_947643285.1 uncultured Eubacteriaceae bacterium | reverse complement strand
GAACTGCTCATTAAGTGCCAACGTCTTCCAAGGGGCTTCTTTCGGAATAGTTCCTAGTCGGAAGCTACTTTATTGGCTTTTCTGCTGAACAATTCACTCTTTTTATAGAAACAACAAAGGGAACGAAACTTTATGCTTCAAACTCCTATAAGCACCAACCTATATTTATAATCTAACTTAATTCGTTGTGCTAGTTAACTTGAAAGTTGGAATTTATAAAGTATTTCTTTTGAACTTCTTATTCTATATAAGTAAAAAATCCTATTTTATGAGTATTCCTTCATTCAACTAGCACAACAGGTTAAGTTGCTTATAAAAATCATGTTCTATCAATATCCATAGAACAATTTTCATAGTAAATTAAAAATATTAAGCTGAAAGCTCCTGACACTATAACAGCTCACCTAACCATAGTTTTAAAAAGTCTAAACTAAAGTAATCTACACTTTTTAAAACTCTTTTCCCTTCTCAAAAAGGGATAAATTGACAAATATTTTCTGTAGAGCAGCCAACAAACGAGCAAAGGCAAGGAATAATTCCAAAAGAAGCCCCTTGGAAGACGTTGGCACTTAATGAGCAGTTCCGCAAGAAGCGGGGCTGCGAATTTAGTACCATTACGTCTGGAACGGAGCGAAAGCGCGGCTTCGTTGGAATATTCCTTGCCGCCGCGAACCTTTATTCCAAATGTCCTCTTTACACCATCTTATTTTGTTTATTTGTACTATAACCACACTGTTCATTGATACAAGCCAATTTATTCCCTTTTTCTAATAAAATCCCCCCACATTCTGGACATTTTTCTTTGGAAGGTTTTTGCCATGACATAAAATCACAATTTGGGTTATCCTCACATCCATAATACTTCCTGCCCTTTTTGGTCTTTTTTAAAACAATATCTTTCCCACACTTTGGACAAGCAACTCCTATTTTTTCTAAATAAGGTTTTGTATTTCGACAGTCTGGAAAGCCCGGACAAGCCAAAAACTTTCCATGAGGTCCATATTTCACCACCATATTCCTTCCACACATATCACAGAGTTCCTCTGTCACTTCATCTGCGATCTCAATTTTCTCTAACTCTTTCTCTGCATTTTCTACTGCTACCTCTAAATCTGGATAAAAATTTCTGACAATAGTTTTCCAATCTACACTCCCCTCTTCCACTTTATCCAATAGAGATTCCATATTTGCAGTAAAGCTCACGTCCACAATCACTGGAAAAGCTGTCATCATAATCCGATTCACAGCCTCTCCTAATTCTGTGACATAAAGATTTTTATTCTCTTTTACTATATACCGTCTAGCTAAAATTGTAGTTATCGTTGGAGCATATGTGCTGGGTCTTCCGATTCCTAATTCCTCTAAAGCCTTTACTAATGCCGCTTCTGTATAATGTGCCGGAGGCTGTGTGAAATGCTGTTTACTCTCTAAATTCTCCAAACTCAATTCGCTCTTTTTACTTAATCCATTTATCATCTTCCCCTCTTCTTTTTCTTCCTCCACACTATAAACAGACAAAAATCCATCAAATTTCACTTTCGATGCCGATGCTGTGAACTGATATACTCCTGCCTTAATTTTCACAGATGTGGTTTCATATATCGCATTTGCCATTCGGCTTGCGACAAATCGCTTCCAAATCAGTTGATATAAACGAAATTGTTCTTTAGAAAGTGCTTCTTTTATCTTTGTTGGAGTTAATGTGATATCAGTAGGACGAATCGCCTCATGTGCGTCTTGAATCTTTTGATTATTCTTTTTATTCGTTTCTAATTTTGAAATATAATTCTCTCCATACGTTTCTTTGATATATTCTCTCGCTGTTTTATCCGCTTCTTCTGAAATACGAGTAGAATCTGTACGCAAATAAGTGATGATCCCAATCATGCCTTTTCCTTTGATATCAATTCCTTCATATAATTGCTGAGCCAAGCGCATTGTCTTTTGTGTGGAAAAGTTTAAAACTTTTGATGCTTCCTGTTGTAATGTACTTGTGGTGAAAGGAAGTGGTACTTTTTTACTGCGTTCCCCCACTTTCACCTCTTCTATCAGAAATTCTTGTCCTTCTACTTCATGGTAAATTTTATCCGCCTGTTCTTTTGTTTTTATCTCTATTTTCCCATTTTCATCACCATAAAATCTCGCTACTAATGGTTTTCTCTCCCCTTTTACCTTTAATATAGCATCTAATGTCCAATACTCTTCCGCTATAAATGCATTAATCTCCTCTTCTCTATCACAGATCAGACGAAGTGCTACTGACTGCACTCTTCCAGCACTTAAGCCCCTCTTTACCTTTTCCCATAAAAGAGGGCTTATGCTATATCCCACCATACGATCTAATACTCTTCTAGCCTGCTGCGCATTTACTAAATCCATATCCAATTGCCGTGGTTCTTTCAAAGAAGCCTTTACCGCATTTTTTGTAATTTCATTAAAGGTAATCCGGCTCGCTTTCTTTTCTTCTAATTTTAAAGCATTAGAAAGATGCCATGAAATAGCCTCTCCTTCTCTATCTGGGTCAGTCGCCAAATACACATGTTCTGCTTTTTTTGCTGCCTTTCTTAATTTCGCCAGTAAATCCCCTTTTCCTCGTATTGTGATATATTTAGGCTCATAATCATGTTCTATATCGATTCCCATCTGACTTTTGGGCAAATCTCTCACATGTCCCTGAGAAGCTAACACCTCATAATTTGTGCCTAAAAATTTTTTTATTGTTTTTTCCTTTGCCGGTGATTCCACAATAACCAGATTTTTTGCCATTTTATTATCCCCTTTATTTACCTTAATAAAAAATCACATATTTACTTTTATATTAACTATCAAAAATTATATTTTCTCCTGACAGGCAATAATAATTTTTGATTGGTTCTTTCACCAACCCTTTTAATTGGAGCTGTAATAATACTTCTATAAGCTGAGGCAATTCCATTTTCGTTTCCTCTGCTAGAATTTGTATATTTTTAGGTTGCAAATCTAAATTACTATACAACAAATTTTCCTTTTCTGCAAGTAGTAACTTTTTTCTATGATTAAAATTTTTCTTTTTTAGCCCAATTTCTTCTAATAAAATTTCTATTTTTGTTAAAACATTCGCTCCCATTTTAATCAATTCATTACACCCATCACTTAACGAATCTGTAATTCTTCCCGGCACTGCATAGACTTCTTTTCCTTGCTCTAATGCCATATCCACAGTGATAAATGTTCCACTTTTTTTCCTAGCCTCCACCACAATAAGCACATCACAAAGACCGCTGATAATTCGATTTCTCATCGGGAAATGATAAGCAAGCGGTTCAGAACCTATGGGAAATTCACTAATAATCCCTCCCTTCACCTTTAAAAGTTCATAAAGTTTTCTATTTTCTTCTGGATAACAGACATCTACTCCACTCCCCAATATTCCATAAGATGTTCCTCCTCCTTCTAACGCACCCCATTGTCCTGCTCCATCAATTCCTCTCGCCATACCGCTCACCACCTGAACTCTATACTCTCCTAATAATTTCCCTAAATTTTTAGCCACTTCAAATCCATATCGGCTGCAATTTCTCGCTCCAATAATCGCAACTGATAACATTTCTTCTTTTGGCAGACCTCCCATATAATACAATCCATAAGGCTTATCCACAATCTTTTTAAGCCTTTCTGGATATTCTTTCTCTTCCTGCACTACAAAAGAAATTCCTTTTTGTTTCATTCCTTCATATTCCTTCTCCCAATCTTTATTCTTACTATTTTGAAAATATTCAACCATTTTTTCACTGATTCCCTTTATTTGCATAAAATCTTTCTTTGTCGCGAAATAAATCCCTTCTGGTGTTTGAAATTTTTGTAAAAGTACTTCTTTTGTTTTATTTCCAATTTTCTCCATACTGCAAAGCCAATACCAATATTTTTTCATCTTATTCCTCCATTCCATTTAATTCCAATACTTTCTGTCTAAACTACGATAACAAATCGCTTCACTCAATGCCGTCGTACTAATTTCTTCTTCTCCTGCCAGATCCGCAATCGTTCTCGCCACCTTTAAAATCCGATAATACCCCCTCGCAGACAACATAAGCTGTTCAAATACCGTCTTCATCAATTTTTTCCCTCTCTCATTTAGCCTACAATACTCTTTCACCTGATCTGAGGATAATTCACTATTAAACTTTATTCCCAACTTCTGATAACGCTCCCTTTGTATTCTATGTACTCGTTCCACCCTCTTTCTTATAACATCAGAACTTTCTCCCTCTCCTTTTTTTTCTATCTCTTCATACTGTAATTTAGGAGCTTCTATACAGATATCTATCCTATCTAATAATGGTCCACTCACTTTCCCCAAATATCGCTCCACCTCTTTATAACTACAACTACAGCGATTCCTATCTGGATAAAACCCACAATTACAAGGATTCATTGCAGCCACTAAAAGAAACTTCGTCGGAAATTCATAACTCCCAGAAACTCTAGAAATCGTCACCTTTTTATCCTCTATTGGCTGTCTTAAAATTTCTATCGTATTCTTTTGAAATTCCGGCAGTTCATCTAAAAACAAAATTCCATAATTAGAAAGACTGATTTCACCGGGTTTCGGATTTTTTCCACCTCCTGTTAATGCACAAGTTGAAATGGTATGATGTGGAGCACGGAATGGTCTTTGTAAAAGGAGCGGCTGTGTCTGCGAAAGCATTCCTGCCACACTATAAATTTTCGTCAGTTCTATACTCTCTTCTAACGTGAGATTTGGCAAAATACTCGGCAGCCTTTTGGCTATCATTGTTTTTCCTGACCCCGGAGGTCCTATCATCAATAAATTATGCATTCCAGAAACCGCTACCTCTGCCGCTCGTTTTAAACTCTCCTGCCCATTGATTTCTGAAAAATCCTCTTTATTCGGTTTTTCTTTTTCCATCAATTCTTTTATAGAAATTTTTATAGCTTCCTGTTTCATTCCTCCCTTTAACATCTCTATCGCCTCTTTTAGACTAGATACCCCATAAACCCTTACTCCTTCTAAAAGTGCTGCCTCTTTTGCATTTTGAAAGGGCACAATACAAGTTTTAATCCCCTCTTCTTTTCCCGCACAGACAACAGGCAATATACCATTTACCCCATTCACACTTCCATCTAAACTCAATTCCCCTATGATTAAAATATCTTTCACACTTTCTCGTGGAATAACACCGATATTGGCAAGAAGGGCAATCGCGATAGGAAGGTCAAAGTTAGATCCTTCCTTTCGGATATCTGCTGGAGATAAGTTCACTGTAATCCTTTGTGGTCTGATAAAATATCCTGAATTTCTGAGCGCTGTTCTAACCCTTTCCGATGCCTCTTTCACCTCTGACGCTAACATGCCCACCATAATAAAACTGGGAAGTCCTTCATTCATATCCACCTCCACCTGTATTAAAAAACCCGAGATTCCTCCCACTGCACCACTTATCGTTTTACAATACATATTTTTCCTCCTTTTTTATTTCTATTTAAAATATAAATGGGATTATTCTAAGAATGAATCATAAATAAATCTAGGCTGAATCGCCATGAAATTTAGAAAAATTACTCTTTTCCAGTACATTTTTATTTTACACTAAATCATACTTTCGTGCAATAGATTTTTCTTGCAAAAATCAAGAATAGAGATATAATAATTACATTACTTTTTGACGGAGGTTCGCTTCGGGAAGACCCTATTCCAACGAAGCCGCGCTCTCGCTCCGTTCCAGACGTAGCGGTACT
>CANRVK010000229.1 GCA_947643285.1 uncultured Eubacteriaceae bacterium | reverse complement strand
AACTGCTCATTAAGTGCCGACGTCTTCCAAGGGGCTTCTTTTGGAATAGGTGCTTCCTTTCAGCTAGTCTTTCACCCTTTATTTAGTTGTAAGAACTTAAAACATACATCACCTTTCGACATACAAAATATACAAATCATTACATTCTCATAACACAAAAAGTCCTCTTAAACCAAAACAGTTATCATCACAATAAAGAATTTTCGTACCTAAAAGAGCCAAAAAAGTAACACAGGCAAAAAGAGCATCCCCAGGCAGACCCTTGGAAGACGTCGGCACTTAATGAGCAATTTCGCAAGAAGCGAAATGGCGAATTTAGTACCGTTACGTCTGGAACGGAGCGAAAGCGCGTCTGACAGGGGATGTCTTTTTGCCTGTGTGAACCATCCGTTAACACCTCCCCTTATTCCCCATCTATTATCACTGTTACTGTCCACTCACTCCCATATTCTGTCACAGCTTTCACCGTTCCTGTCAGCTTTTCCAACTTTTTAAGCGTATTATTGGACATAGCAAGTGCTGGCTCTATCGTATAATAATACATTGTTCCTTCTAATGTATTTAAAAAAGATTCATATAATTCTACTCTATCACCTTCCTTTAAAAGTCCCGGTCTGCTCATCCGAAAATCCATTTCTCTCCCTGCCATACTTCATAACCTCTTTTTCCTTTATTCTTCTATTGCTCCTAATACTACAGCTATCGTTGTTTCTATATATCGATCTCTACTTAACTGCATAAAAGATATCTGTATCGTATCTCCCGGCTTATGTTCTTCTAATACATTCGCTAATTCTTCCATTGTGACAACGCTCTTTCCATCTATCTGTGTAATAATATCACCACTTTTTAATCCATATTGGAGTGCTGGAGAATTTTCTACTGTCTGGTATACAAAAATTCCTGCTGGTAAATCATACATTCTCTGATATGATTCATCTAAATCTAATCCATAAATACCCAAATATGCTTTTTGTATATCCTCTTGTTTTTTCTGTGTGCCATTAATAATGTCTTCTATAATCGGTTTTGCTGCATTAATCGGAATCGCATATCCCATACCCTCTACTCCTGTCTTAGAATATTTTACGGTATTAATTCCGATCACTTCTCCATTCGCATTTAATAGCGGTCCTCCACTATTTCCTCCATTAATCGCAGCATCTGTCTGTAATAATGTCATCGTTTTATCTACTAAATTCACCTCTCTATTTAGCGCGCTGACAACTCCTGTTGTAACAGACTGTCCATATCCGAGCGCATTGCCAATAGCTATGGCTGCCTCTCCTACACGAGTAAGATCAGAATCACCTAACACAGCCGTTTTTATCTGAGTCTTCGTGGATTCTGGTATTTGGGAAAGAGGTATCATAATTACTGCAAGATCCGCATCTGCATCATAACCTAATACCGTTCCTTCTACTTCTTCATTATCCGAAAATGTGACAGATACTTTACTGGCATCTTCTATTACATGATTATTTGTTAAAATTAATAGACTCTCTTCACTTTTTCCTATAATAATTCCTGTACCACAAGCATCTGTTTCTTGTGTTATGGTATCCCCACCATAAATATTTTTTCCAAATATATTGATTCCCGTATTTATTTCATTATAAATAACCGTATTTACTGCTACCACAGAGGGTAACGTTTCTTCTACAATATTAGATACATCTATCACATTGGAATTTACACTCTCTGTTGAAGAAATATTAGCTGTATTCGTAGCTAAAATCGTTTGATTCATCGGTTTTTCTATCTTACTTGTTGGATTATCTGTCAGATTCTGTGAACGATATCCTCCAAATGCCCCTATACCAGCTATCGCACCTATCATAGCAGCAGTCGCCACAAATTTGACTGGTTTTTTATATTTTTTTTCTGTATATATTCCTTCTATTATTTTATCTTCTTTTTTATTTAACATAAAAATTATCTCCTTTCTTTCTATCCTCTCTCTTTTCTTTAAGATACAAAAAAATTATGATAACTTTTTGATAAAAATAAGGATTTCCTGTGAACTTTTATGAGTTCTAGAAAATCCTTATTTGTTACATTTCAAACCTTTTTATTCTAAAATTATTATAAAACGTAAATCCATTCTTACAAAGTAGAAAAGCCACTAACCAGCGAAGGCAAATACCTATTCCAAAAGAAGCCCCTTGGAAGACGTCGGTGAACCCATTGGGTTCAGAGAATTTAATGAGCTACGTCTGGAACGGAGCGAAAGCGCGGCTTCGTTGGAATAGGTCTTTGCCGCAGCGTCCCTTTGCCTTTCAGATATCCAAAATACAATACCTGTTTTTATTGTAAAAAATCCTTAATTTTCTTAGAACGCACAGGATTACGAAGTTTTCGCAGAGCTTTTGCTTCTATCTGGCGAATACGCTCTCTTGTCACATTAAATTCCTTTCCCACTTCTTCTAAGGTTCTTGGATGCCCATCTAATAAACCAAACCGCAATACAATGACCTGTTTTTCTCTTTCTTTTAAATCCTGTAACAATGTGTCAATATGCTCTCTTAACATCACAGATTCAATATTTCCTTCTGGAGTCACAGCATTATTATCTGCTACAAAATCTCCCAAGTTAGAATCATCTTCTTCCCCTATAGGTGTTTCTAAAGAAGCTGGCTCTCTTGCGATTTGCATGATTTCAATCACTTTATCTTCTGACATATTCAAAGCTTCTGCTAATTCTGTAGTAGTAGGCTCATATCCTAATTCTAATGTGAGTTTTCTTTGCATTTTCGACATCTTATTGATGGTTTCTACCATATGAACAGGAACTCGGATCGTTCTTGCCTGATCTGCTAAAGCTCTTGTGACAGACTGGCGAATCCACCATGTCGCATAAGTGCTCAGTTTATACCCCTTTTCATAGTCAAATTTTTCGACTCCTTTAATAAGCCCTAAGTTTCCCTCTTGCACTAAATCCAAAAAGCTCATGCCTCTTCCTGTGTATCTCTTCGCGATGCTGACCACAAGACGCAAATTCGATTCAATTAATCTCTCCTTTGCATAATTATCTCCTGTAGATTTTCTTTTAGCGAGTTCTAATTCTTCTTCTGCACTCAATAAAGGCACTGTACCGATTTCCTTTAAATACATGCGCACAGGATCTTCTGTTCCAATCCCTTCTAATAAATCTATCGCATCTAAATCAATTTCTTCTTCCTCTTCTTCAATAAAACCATCATCATCTTTATCTAGAAGTAAATCATCTACCAATAAATCATTGTCCATAATGCGCAGTACATCTATTTTATGTTCTTCTAAATATTGATAAATATATTCTAGCTGTTCTACTGATAGATTTTGATCTTTAAAAAAATCATTAATTTCCTCTACGTCTAAAATTCCCTTTTTGCTCTTTCCCAATTCTACTAACTTTTTTAATTTTTCAATAAATTTCTCTCTTTCGTCGTCCACGTAAAAATTATCCTTTCTATACTTAAAAATTTCATATTTTTTGTTATATTTGCATAAAAATCAAATCTAGTCAAAAATGATGAAAACAAACTCTTTTTTATACAAACTACGCAAATATTCATCCATGAGTTTCACAATCAATTACCTAGCGAACCTTTCATTTTCAAATAAGTTGAACTATAATGGTATCACCTCATATACCAAGTAAACTAATATTTTATATAAATTCAACCTATATTTTAATACTTTTCATGTATTTATATGCTATATATGCATAATTTTTATTGCTTGATGAAGGTTTCTTATAATGATTTGCTTTGGAACTCCTCCATATTCCCCATCTAAAACCCATGGGACTTCTTCTGGTGAATGGATTTCTAATTCGGATGCTTTAAACGTATACATATTGTTTGATGTCATTTCTTCCATTAAAATAGCAGCCATAATTTCTTGAAGTTCCAATGGATTTTTAGGTCTTCTGATGAGAGTCACTTCAAATAATCCATCATCCATATAAACTGATTTTCCTACTAATTTTTTAAATCCTCCCACAGAGATGGAGTTAGTAATCATACCATAAATAAAATCCCCCTCTATTATATTCCCATCATATCGTACAGATATTTTCGCTGATTTAATGGAAGTCAACTTTTTTATTCCTTCTATAATATAGGCAGGATGACCTAAAACATTTTTCATTTGTTGAGGTGTAGCATAGGATACTTCTGTAAATGCGCCAAAAGCTGCTACATATGCAAAATAACGATCATTAAACATTCCCACATCACAAAGAAATGTTTTTTCGCCTGTCGCTATTTCCGCAGCCTTATGCATATTTTTGGGTAATCTCAGGCTCGCGGCAAAATCATTTGTAGAACCAGCAGGGATATATCCTAATGGAATATCGAGTCCAGCTTCCATGATACCAGATAAAGTTTCATTGAGTGTGCCATCTCCTCCACTGCATACGATTAAGTTGTATTTTTCCCCATCGCTTATCACTTTATTCTTCGCATCTAAAATATCCTGTGTGATATGTAAAGTAGTTTCATAATTGTTTTTAATAAAAGTATCAACAATACCTAACAGGTTATTTTTAATCTGCCCTTTTCCAGAGCGAGGATTCAAAATAAACAACAATTTTTTCATCATGAATTTTGTCGCCTCCCTTTCTCACCCTTATTTTAATGGATTCTGTCATAGAAGTCAATCTTAGTTTTTCTCTCATTTCAAAGTCTACCCAAAAATAGACTATATTAAAATAAAAATAAAATTATTTTTATTGTTTTCTCATATACTATCTACTTTATAAGATAGTTCATTATAATAACATGCCAAAGAAAGCGGCATGTTAGCAAGTCAAAAAGTGCCGCTTTAGCGACACAATTTTTTTCTTATTTTTTATTATTTTTAGGAAAAATAAGGACGCTATTTTTTTAACGCCCTTCTCCTTTTTCAAAAATCACAGAAGTTTGGAATAGAACTTCCAAAAGATTTTCTGCTTTCTGCAGAACACAGTATGATATTTTTGAAATGACAATTATAAAATTACTTTTCAGTAAAAATATACTTTCTATTCTATGTTGATAGAAAAGCATGTCAAAAGTATAAAATAGAAAATTATTTTTTGCAAGGTGTTTTGTCGAAAATTCTAAGTTTATTATCGACAAAAATTTTTTAAATAGTCATATTTTTATATCCATACTTTATCACGCGATAAGCTACCCTCACTTCATCGCTTTTAATTCTGCAATTACTTCTCTTAATTTGGCGCAGACATTTCCCATCTCTTCTTTATGTTCTGTATCTTCTATTTCTTCTATCTCTTTTAATGTATCTTTTAAATTATCTTCTATAGAACTAATCGCTTTATCTAAATAATCCATTTTTTCTCCTTTTATTTTATGACCATTTCTCTTTTTCTAAAACTGCTTATTCTGACATACTCGCTACAACTTCATTCACTAATTTTCCATCTGCTTTTCCTTTTACCTTTGGCATTAAAGCTTTCATCACTTTTCCTTTTTCTTTCGCTGTCAAAACATCTATTTCTAATTCTTTTAATACTTCTTTTACGATTGCTTCTATTTCTTCTTTTTCCATCATCGCAGGAGCAAATTCTTTCATAACAGAAATACGAAATTGACATTCTTCTATAATATCCACTCTATCTTGTGGTGTCATTTCTAAGGTTTCCTTTAAGGACTTTATCTCTTTTAAAATCACTTGATTTTCTTCCTCTTCTGTTAAAATATCACTCTTTCCTTCTGCACGATTATTAATTGCACGATTCTTTAATGCTGTTAGCAATGCAGATAA
>CANRVK010000228.1 GCA_947643285.1 uncultured Eubacteriaceae bacterium | reverse complement strand
AATTCCAAAAGAAGCCCCTTGGAAGACGTTGGTACTTAATGAGCAGTTTCGCAAGAAGCGAAACCGCGAATTTAGTACCACTACGTCTGGAACGGAGCGAAAGCGCGGCTTCGTTGGAATATTCCTTGCCTTAGCGAACCTTCGCTCAAAGTGTACTCCTAACTTTTCACAATCCTATTCAAATCTTTTCTTAATTATCAGATATTTTAAATCTTTTCTTAAACTTTCCATAGATTTCATTCGCCTTCTGAACCATCTCAGCCGCCTTTTGACCAACCTTTGTATTACTCAGAATATTTATTACAAAATCAACATTATTTATCAAATCATCTGCATCATTTACTACAACCTCACCTTGAACCGAAATCTCTAAACTGTCAGGAATCCCTATCATAGAAAAACTGATTGCCGGTTTCACTATCTGTTTCGCAGTCGCTTCGATTGTCTGATATACAACATAATTATGAGTTTTTGAAGTCAAAGTCACATTTGAACCATCATCAAAAAACATATATCCACACACAGTCCGAAAAAATGCTTCATATTTGCTACTGTTAAAAGACATACCAAAAAACCGATATGGAAACAGTAAAGAAGGCTGTCCATAACTGCTCCCTACCGCCCCTATCGTTTCATCTGTTGTAGAATAAGACATATTTGTCTTCGCCTCTACATAATTATCCGATTCTGCATTTTTATAGTAAATAAGAGCTGTCTGTAAATTCGCCTGCAGATTCGCCTTCTGGCACATAAAAATAGAGGCATAGTATATCGCAATCACCATGATAAAACAAAAAGGCAATAATATAGTAGCTTCCACAATTGCAAGCCCATCTTGTTCTTTCCATAACTTGTACATGTTCTATGCCTCCTTTGTTTTATATAGGATTACCTATTTCACTTCCACTTTGGGTAATTTTATTCCACATACTTTCAAACCACCCACTAATATTTGTCCAAAATACTGCACATAATGCTACTACAATTACAATTAACAGAATTGTAGCTATAAAAGGAGCTACTCCCTGTTCTCCATTCAAAAATTCATCTACAAATTTCTGCATCCGAATTTTCATGTTTAAATATTTTGTATCTATCCAATTCATCTTTTTCTCCTCATTTCTTTTATATTTTTATCTATCCTATTATCATCTTTAAAAACCGAATCCACTCATAACAGGAAGAATAACTAGCACAAGAATCCCAAAAAACATAAGCAAAGTCGGAATCATCAATTTAGACTGAATCGCTTCCCCTTTTCTTCTCGCATTATGTTTATGTTCCATCCAGCTTTCATCATTCAGAGTGCGAAACAGTGTCACAATCTCTGAATTTCCTTTAGAAATATTTTGTATAATCGCTGTTCCCAGTTTCGTTGTATATGTATTATTACAATGCGAGATAAATTTAGAATATGCTTCAACAGGAGGCACATTATTATCCAACTCTACCATCACATGGCGCATTTCATCATATAATACTCCCTTTTCATTACTACATGTCAGTTTCCACGCCTGATTGACTTCCATACCTGCTACTGTTAAAAGTGTCATTTTTGACATCACCTGCGGAAATTGATTCTCAATTTCTTCCTTACGTTTACGAATCACTTCATTCACATTATCATATGGCACATAACCGAGAACAAAAAAAACTACTAGCGCCATAGAAGCTATGACAAAACTCCTTGTAGAAAATCCCATTGCGAGTAATAATCCAAGTATAAGAAAGAATAAAAGAATACCAAAAACACTATATCCTACGAAAGAACCCAGTAGGTAATCCGTATAGTGCTTCGCTTCGTTTTTCTCTTTAAACTGATCACATTTCTGGTTCAGCTTTTTTACAATTTCATTTGTCTTATCCCATCCTAACAATCTTATTAAACGATACCCAGTAATTGGTATGATCTCAAAAACACTGATTTTTCCTTTCCTAAGTACTTCATACCTCTCCTTTGATGTATCCAACTTCTTTTTCAAAGCCTTACCCTTTTTTATTTTTGTTTTGTCTTTCAGATCCTCTTCATGTTTCATACTAGCTACTAGCAGCTTCATTTCTGTCTGCAGATTTTTCTGATTTTCTATTTCAATTTCCTTACAACAAGTCAATATTTCATCTATTATATCATTCGATGCTGTCATAAAGAGAAATACAAAACCTATGAAAAGGATTGATGCTATAATCATACAAAGAATCATATCCTTTCCCCCTTATACTTTTATTGTGCTGGCTTTTACTGCTATTATATAAGAAATTGCAAAAAGAATTAATGCTACTGTTGCCGCTAAATGCCCCGCCATTGTAGTAAATAGGGTATCTAACAGCCCTCCTCCCATAGAAGACATCATTATCACAATAATAATAGGCATAATGAGCATCATATAAGTTTCAGATTTTGCCGAAGTAATCGTTGTCAAAATCTCCTGTTCAATCTCTATCTTGTCTGAAATAATCTCCTGTGTCTGCACTAAAATATCACCAAAACGGTCACTTTTTCCTGCGATAACAGAATAAATCGTAGCAAAATTTCGGATATCTTCTAAATCACTTCTATCTGCGAAGTCCTGAAATAATTCCTTTAATTCCACTCCACCATTTTTATATTGTTGAATAATATACTTCACTTCTTTAATAATATCTGCCTTTTCATTATAAGAAACAGATAAATCTTTCAGTGCAGAATCTAATGCCTTTACTTCTACATTACCTGCTCTCACTGCTACACTCATCACTTCCAGAAAATCTCTAAACTGCATCCTCAAAGCCATCTGCCGTTTTCTGATAGTCGATTCTGCATACATTTTTTCCAGATAAATACCGACGATCAATCCAATTACAATAGAAATTCCCCATAAATGATAAAAAAGATATGCTATTATTCCTACTATAAGACTGCAGATGATATATGCCAGTATATGTTCGTGTTTTTTCATATTACATTTATAATAAATGGTCATATCTTCTCCTATAAATAATCATAAATTCCACTGCTGATAAATTTATCTGGATGAGCCATCTTATTTCCTGTTCTTACCAGCTTTCCTGATACTTTTCTTACGGTTGTATGTTCGTCCTCCTGAAATTGAAATAATCTGTTCAGAATAAACTTTCCATCTTTCAGCTCCTGAATCTCTGTAATTTCTAATGTCTTTCTGGTACTGTCACGCATCCTTGATAAATGAATAATAATATCCACTGCCGAAGCTATCTGCTGCCGGATCGCCTCTAAAGGAAGCCCTCCTGCACCACTCAATACCATCGTTTCAATTCTGCTGAGCATATCCGCCGCTGAATTGGCATGTCCTGTTGAAATAGATCCATCATGTCCAGTATTCATTGCCTGTAGCATATCCAACGCCTCTTCTCCTCTCACCTCACCTACAATAATCCTTTCCGGTCGCATACGAAGAGAAGACTTAATCAGATCTTTCATGCTGATTCCACCTACTCCTGTAGAATTTGCATTTCTAGTTTCCAACCGAACTAAATTTGGAATATGCTTAATTTGCAGCTCCGCGGAATCCTCTATCGTAATCACTCTCTCTGTCTTAGGAATATAATTGGACAACGCATTTAAAAAAGTAGTCTTCCCTGAACCTGTTCCACCGCTGATAAAAATATTATACTTCGCCCTTACCAGCTTCTCCAAAAATATCGCCGCCTCTGGAGTAATAGATCCATATTGTATCAATTTCTGTATGGTCATTCCCTCCTCTGGAAACTGTCGTATCGTAACAATCGGTCCATCGAGAGCAATTGGATCGAGCACTACATTGACACGCGAACCATTTTCCAGTCTGGTATCCACAATAGGATTACTTTCATTTACAGAACGTCCCGCTTCCTGAACAAATTTTGTAATAATATTTCTCAATCTCTCCTGACTTTCAAACTTATCTGGTAATCTTTCTACTTTACCAGCTCGTTCCACAAAAATATTGTCAAAACCATTGATCATAATTTCTGTAATAGACTTATCCTCTATTATCTTTCCTAATATTCCTAACCCTCTGATCGACTCATATACATTATCTATCAGATTCCTACGTGTCCGAAAGTTAAGAGAAGAGTAATAAGCTGCTCTTTCTGGTTCATTTAACTGTACCTGCCTTAACCTCACTTCATACATCTTCTCTGCTAGTTCTTTTAACTCTTCATCGGATAATTCCGAATACTGTGGATTATGTTCTGCTATTAATTTTCTGATTTCCCCTATTTCTGATGAAAAATAGTCATTCATCTCTTATCTCCTACAAGCTGATAAATGAATTGTGCTCCTGAATTTCTGATCAAAATATCGACAAGCTGTCCTGTGTCAGGATTTGGAATATAAGGAAGCGCTCCAATACGCGGAATTTCCATATCCATCTCATACTTCCTTCCCATATCAAAATTTAGCAATCGGCTCATCTTATGTTTATATTCATTAAAAATATACATTTGAGCCAGAAATCTCTCCATTTTTCTCGCAGCCGTCACATCTGGTTTTTCCACAAGCACAATTTTATGAACCTCTTCAAATAAAACATTCAGTTTATGTGACATCACCACACTCATATCTATAATAATAAAATCAAATAATCCACTGCGTTCTAAAGACTTTAAAAGTTCTGTTATCTCTTCCTCTGTTATCTCATTGAAATCACCCGGACTGCTAAAATGGTTAAAATAATAGAAATTTTCCGACTTACTTTGCAAAATACTCTGCACTTTCATAGTAAAATTTACATTACTGCCGAGAGTATTTAATAAATCGCTTACTCCTTTCGTTCCATTCTGTGAAAGATAATAATCCTCTGCTGCAATTTCTTCCATATTAAGATATA
This sequence comes from uncultured Eubacteriaceae bacterium, assembly GCA_947643285.1. Lineage (GTDB taxonomy): Bacteria > Bacillota > Clostridia > Lachnospirales > Lachnospiraceae > MGBC136627. The sequence continues at coordinate 925 of CANRVK010000228.1, read as the reverse complement.
GAGTGCGATTCCCATTTTCAGCCAGCTTTGCTGCTGCTACTAAAGATGCTGTCGTTTTCCCCACACCGCCTGCCGGAGAATAAAATGCAATCATAGTGACTCCATTCTGTCCCAACACACCCTGCGGCATTTCTCCACATACCTCTGCATAAAGTTCTAAAATCTGCTGATACATCGCACTAATCCGCTGATATTTATGCACCTTTGCAAAAGAAAGACAAGATTGCGGAACTGGCTTTTCCTCGTCCAAAAACATAACTGTCACCGTTGAAGAAGCGAGAGAAACCTGTCCATCAAAAAGTTCTGGCGAAAACAACAACACATCAAAACTTTTCGTCATAAGAGCTGTTTCAAGAGCATATCGATCTGTATAGATGGAAAGACTCACATCATCATAAGTTTCCAAAACATTGGTAAGTCTGTCTATGTATTCATTATCCGAGTCAGCAATCGCGATTCTAATAAGCATTTCCTATCTCCTTTACCTATTCCTTTGTTCCAACTACTTAAAATTCCTTCCTCCTTATTCCTCCATATCTATAATTTTCCATTAGATTCGCGTAATAGAATATTACGCGAACTAATCCATAAAAAAATACAAGGATTCTTCTTATGGAAACCAAAAATTCGCAAGGTTCGCGCAGAGAGGGGCTTCTTTGGAATAGCAATCCCCTCTCTGCGCTAGTTTATTGGCTGTTCTAGGAAAGAAAATCATTCTACATTTATCACAATATTCTATAGTTCTATCTCTTCCATGTAAGAATCAGTAGCACTATCTATAAGGTAAAAATTCACTGATAATGCTAAAAAATCTCCGTACCCAGAAAAGCCAAAAAAGTAACACTTTAGCGAAAAAATACCCTTGACAGACCCTTGGAAGACGTTGGCACTTAATGAGCAAACCCGCAAGAAGCGGGATTTGCGA
>CANRVK010000227.1 GCA_947643285.1 uncultured Eubacteriaceae bacterium | reverse complement strand
ACCGCTACGTCTGGAACGGAGCGAAAGCGCGGCTTCGGTGGAATACTTCCTTGCCACAGCGGAACATCCCTTTGAACTAACCTTCCACTAAATAGAACCTACCTATTCCTTTTTGCCCTTTCCAATTATCTATCTATCCTATTCCTAATCTAACAATAAACACCTAAACACCCAATCCCCCCTTGCAGACCATGAAAACATACAATCATTACCACCCTTGAGAAAACAACAATAATGCCCCTAATCCTTTTCCTATTGCAATTCCCAAAATCACATAACAAACCCCTTTACTCAATCGTATTCTTCTTGTAAAGATTGCTGTTGCATTAATACTTTCTGCCAATGACATCGCCAATACTCCTACAAATATTCCACTACATATCCCAAATAGCGGTAACACAAAAGAACCTATTGGAACTCTAAATTTATAGACAGAAATAAGATTTCCTATTGTACCTCCTAATGTAATACAGCTTTCATATATTTTTACATATTTTCCTGTATGTGTCTTTCCTGCTAAACGAGCCATTAATCCCACCGAAGTGATGAGGGCAAAGATGCCTCCAGCGACAATATATCCACCGCTTAATCCAATTATCACTAATAAAATCTGCTTTAATACAAACATCGCTACCTCTCCTATACTTCAATGTGTTTATCCTTTCGATTCACTCCTTCTATCAGAGTCGTATTGATATCATCTTCATAAAGTCTCATTTCTACTTCTACTGGCGTAGGGTCTGTCGTAATTTTCTTTCCACCAAAATGATTATATAAAACCAAAATTCCTGTTGTCAGACCTATCGCGTAACTCATTTCTAACAAAGTGAAGCCATTGGATTCTTCTCCCATCACCAACCCATAAATCTCTTTAAATACATCATTCACTCCAACATCATTGTTAAAAGTCATTATCGAAAATGCAGCTCCAAAAAAAGTGATAAGACAAACGAAACAAACCTTCCCAATCGAAAACCATTTCGGCTGTTTTCTAGGCGCTTCATAATCTATAATAAAATCTATTTCTCCTAAATTATTCACTTCTAAGGTAGGACAAATTTTATGAATCAGCTCAATCACTTTTAAAACAGAAAATACAAAACGGTTATTTTTTTCATCTGGTATATTCATTAATTTAATCGCCTTCACTCGGCTTAATATATCTTTATTTGTACATTCTAATTTCGCCACATCTGATAAAAAAACTTCTTTTTTATCTAATTCAATATTTCTGTCAATTTTCATATATAAAATATCGCTCATAGAATGATTCTCCTATCTCGAAACATAATACGGAAAATTTTCTTCTATCTCAAAGAGGGCTGTTTCATATTCTGTATTATCTGCTATATTTTTTTCTATCGCGGTATCTTCTCTGACTAATGTTCCCTCTTTTATTTCTTTATCTCCAAGAAAATATACTATATAGACAAATCCAATAATCACTGTCACTAATAAAAACAATAAAATCCCTGTTCTAAGCTTTGTGTTTTGCATATCATCATCTCCCATCTTCTATTCCAAAACTTTCTTGTAAACTTAGTATGTCAATTTGATATTAAAATATTCTTACAAAAAGAAAGTAAATGGATTTCTTTATAGGAAGTAATAATCCAATCTATACCCAAAAATTAAAATTTCTTTTCGTATGAAACGATAAAAAAAGCCGTGCACTAATTTCTTAGTGCGACAGCTTCTATAGTTTTTCTCTCATAGATTGTAATATTTTTTTCTCTAATCTGGAAACCTGAACTTGAGATATTCCGATCTCTTTTGCTATTTCTGTCTGAGTTTTATCCATAAAATAACGCATCTGTATAATATTTCTTTCTTTTTCATCTAATCCTGACAATAGTTCCTCTAGCACCATATGATTTAATAATTCTTCATTCGCATCCACTTCTTCTTCCAGCTTATCCAACAAAGTAATCGCATTTCCATCTCCTTGATAAATAGTCTTATAAATAGATTCCACTTCACTTTGAGAATCTAATGCCATCACTAATTCTTCTGAAGATATCCCGATTTCTTTTGCCACTTCTTCTATCGTGGGTTCTCTTCCTTGTTCTCCATGTAATTTTTCTGTGATTATTTTTGCCTTTCCAGCCGCTTCTTTTAATGAACGGCTCACTTTTATCATTCCGTCATCTCTTAAAAAGCGCTTTATCTCTCCTGCTATCATCGGCACAGCATAAGTTGAAAATTTCACATCATAATTCAAATCAAATTTATCAATCGCTTTCATTAATCCAATGCTTCCAATTTGAAATAAATCTTCTGTTTCGTATCCTCTTCCAGAAAATCTGCGGACTATGCTCCAAATTAGTCCCATATTTTCCATCACCAGCCGATCTCTGGCTTCTTTATCCCCTCGGTGTGCAGCCTCTATAAGAGCGATGGTATCGTCCATAATTACATTGGCTTTCCATTTTTTTTATTTGTATTTTCTATTCTCTTTCGCATTTTCACTGTAGTTCCTTTTTCTTTTTGTGAAATAATCTCTAAACTATCCATAAAAACCTCCATGAATACAAAACCCATTCCGGAGCGATCTAATTCAGGTTTTGTTGTATAAAGTGGTTCACGAGCTTTTTGTATATCTTCGATTCCACAGCCCCAATCTATCACCGTAATATAAAATTCATCTCCTTCTATCTTACATTCTATTCTTATTTTCCCCTTTTTTTCCTCATATCCATGTATAATAGAGTTCGTCACTGCTTCTGATACAGCAGTCTTAATATCTGCGATCTCGTCCAATGTAGGATCTAATTGAGCTGCAAATGCTGCTACCGATATCCTCGCAAATCCTTCATTAGATGATTTGCTGTCAAATTCTAATACCATTTCGTTTGATTCCATCGTATCTCCCCTCCTAATGTTTTTCAAATCTTAATAGACTTCTACGATTTTATATAGTCCAGATAATTCTAACATGCGATTGATGGTAGGATTTATTCCTGTAACTACTACAACACCTCCTTTTTGTGATATCGCTTTATATCTCCCCATAATCATACCTATCCCCGAACTATCCATAAATGCAGTATCACTAAAATCAAATATAATCCCCTTTAATAGTTCTTCCATTAAAATTTTATCCACTACTTCTCGGATATCTTTTGTGATATGATGATCTAATTCTTTTGGCAGATATATGACAAGAAAATCATCTTTTATTTCTAAATTCGTTTCCATATTTTTGTTCCTCCAATTTTTTCTATATCAGTCCTCTCACCTTTCTAAATTAACTGTTTTTTCTATCATTCTTTCTACAAAAAAAAGACAAGAAAAAGCCTCCCCTTTCTCTTTGTCTTTTCTCTCGTCTTTTCTATCTCTATCCTCTATTAGTTCTTTATATAATCTTTTGCCTGTGATGCATATTGAGTATTCGGATATTTATCAATCACTTCCTGAAGATACTTCTTTCCTGTTTCGGAATCTCCGCTTCTCTGATAAGACCGACCTAAATAATAAATAACTCCTGCATCCTCTTTCCCTATCTCATATGCTTTTGCCAAAACCTCTATCGCTGTCTGATAATCACCATTTCTATATCTATTATAACCTTGTTCATATAAAGTCCTTGTCGCTTCCTGTGCTGCTGCTTCTTTTATCTCTCCATATACTTTTTTAAAATCTTCTGAATTTATCACAGTAGTGTCCACATTTGCAAGAGCTTCCATCGTTTTAATGCTATCATTCTGAATATAAGCATCCATCGCTACCAGCATAGATTCATAGGTTTGAATGATTCCATCTTTTCCCTTATAAGTGCTTAATTCCTTTTCCAAATCCTCTTTTTCTTTTTGTAAGATCTCTTTGTCCGATTCCAAAGTAGCGATTGTTGTACTCTTTAATTCCAACTGACCACTGATCTCTGCATATTGTTTATTATTTTCTTCTGCTATAGCCTGTCTTTTTGCTGGAAATACTAAAAACCACATCAAAGCCGCACCAATCGCAATACCGATAATGATATTTAATACCGTAATTCCTCCTGCATTGCTCTCCTGATAAGAAGTAGGCTGTGGTAAAATAACATCTTCTCCTACAAAAACTTTTCGTTCCTCAGAGGCTTTTTTAGGTGGTTCTGCTTTTTTCTCACTGACATCCACTACTTTTTTTACTTCATTCATATATTTTATAGTCAATGGATTACTTTTATCTATCGACATCGCTTTTTTTAGTGGTTTCACTGCCTTGTCATATTCATTCTCTTTCATATAAAGCAGCGCTAAAAGCAGATGCCCTTTTACCAGATTTGGATTTAAGTTTAACACTTTCTTTAGTTGTATAATCGCTAAATCAGAGCTGTTCTGCTGTGCATAGAGCAAGGCTTGATTATATTTTTTTATGGTCTGGTTAATCGCATCCAATCTGGTACTATTTTTTTTAATAGCGCTTAAATAATCATCTGCTATATTCTTTGTAGGCTGTAAATTCTTACTGATTACCCATTCCGACAGCGCTGCAACAGCTTCTCCCATTTCAAAATAAACTAAACCTAAAAGATTTCTCGCCTTTATATTATTTTTATTTAACTTTAAGCTATGGCGCAAGCTATCTGCTGCGCTCGTGAGTTCTCTCATCTGTGCCATAGCCAAGCCTTGATTATAATAAATTTCTGAGCTTTTTATAATCTTTTTATAAACTTTCACATCTGCTCCACAGCTAGTACAATAATCGCTAGAAGAAAGCTCTGCTTTACATTTATAGCACTTCATGTTTTTTCACCCAATCTATTTTATATTCCATTTCTTTTCACTCTTTTTCCTTTAAAAGTTCTAACATAATATCTATTCCATCTGTTAAATCATTATTATATATGGCATCTTCTGCTTCTTCTACCTCTAAACTCGGGTGAAATTTCTTAATTTCTTCTTCAAAATCAATCATATGAAAACTCCTATTTCAATACTAATTTTCTAATTTTGTTACAATAGCCTCTATACTTCCTACCAAATAGAGAGAACCGACACAAAACAACATTCCTTCTTTTCCTTTATACTCCATTCCCTTTTGAAATGCAGCTTTTTCATCTTTACAGATCTCTACCTTTTTTTGTCCATTTTTAAAAAATTCCTGTGCCAGAATCTCAGCAGACACTTTGCGCCCACCATCTATTTCTGTTAAAATAACCCCATCTATTTTCATTCCCTCACATAAAAGTTTTACCATCTTTTTGTATTCTTTTTCTTTTACAACGGAAAATAATAAATATTTTTTCTTATGTTTTATTTCTTTCATTTCTGCTACTGCCTCTATAAATGCCCTTATTCCTGCTTCATTATGTGCCCCATCTACATAGACATTTGGCAGTATCTCTTCCATACGCCCTTTCCATTTCACTTGCTCTAATCCATTTTGTATTACAGAATATATATCCTCCCTCTTCCAAATATCTATCGCTCTAATCGCTAACATCGCATTTACCACTTGATATTTCGCACAAAAAGGTAAGGAAAAAATTCTATTTTCATAATACCCACAAAGGGCGCAAAAATCAATAGATTTATTCTTTATTTCTAAAATTTTATAATTTTCTTTATAAATAGGGTATAAAAGTACCTGTTTTTCTTTTGCTACCTTTTCTATTACTTCTTCTACTCTTTTATCCTCTGCCCAATAAATAACTGGCACATTCTCTTTTATAATTCCTGCTTTTTCATAAGAAATCTGTTCTATCGTATCCCCTAAAATTTCTGTATGATCCAAAGAAACAGCAGTAATAATAGTAACTGCTGGTTTTTTTATCAC
>CANRVK010000226.1 GCA_947643285.1 uncultured Eubacteriaceae bacterium | reverse complement strand
AAATGTGTAAAAAAATTCGAGAAAATAATAATATCCCCATTATTATGTTGAGTGCGAAATCAACAGATTTGGATAAAATCATGGGATTGAGTACAGGCGCGGACGATTATGTGACAAAGCCGTTTAATCCCTTGGAATTGACTGCAAGAGTAAAATCCCAATTAAGACGTTATATTCAGTTAAACCCAAATAATCAGATAGAGAGAGATGAAAATGAAATCAATATTCATGGATTGAGCATCAATAAAGAAAATCATCGGGTAGTAGTCTATGGAGAAGAAATTAAACTCACGCCCATTGAATTTGATATCTTATATCTGCTCGCCTCAAATCCCGGAAAAGTGTTCAGTACAGATGAAATTTTTGAAAAAGTTTGGAATGAAAAAGTATATGAAGCCAATAATACAGTTATGGTTCATATTAGAAGACTTCGAGGAAAGATGAAAGAGGATACCAGAGCGAATAAAATTATTACGACAGTATGGGGAGTTGGATATAAGATTGAAAAATAAATATATACAAAATCTCCATCAAAGAATTTTGCTATATGGAGGAATTAGCTGTGTTAATACATTATTAGCAGAGCTTTTATTAGGGTGGATATTGCCATATATTATGAATTTTCTTGGAATATCGGAAGCAGGAGGTCCATTTTTACAGGAAAATAAAAACGAGATGGTGCAGATTAGTATTATGGCGATAGTAGGGATTGCTGTATTTTTACTCTCTTTTTTATTTTTGATGGAAAATATGGTTAAGTATGTGAAAGAGATAGCAAAAGGGATTCAGAAAATTGCAGATGGAGATTTAGAAGCACAGATTGAAGTCAAAGGAAATGATGAACTTTCCTATATTGCCATGAATTTGAATGAAATGACAGAAAAGATAGAACAACTGATGGAAAAGGAGAGAGAGGCGGAAAAAACCAAAAATGAGCTGATTACAAATGTAGCACATGATCTTAGGACACCGCTCACTTCTATCATCGGATATATGGAATTTTTGTCGATGGGGAATCAATTAGAGGAAGAAACAAGACAAAAATATATTCATCTCGTCTATGTAAAAGCGAAACGTCTGGAGAAATTAATTGAAGATTTATTCAGTTTCACAAAATTAAATTATGGAAAGATCGCGATGAAAATAGGAAAAGTGGATATTGTGATGTTAATTAACCAGCTTCTAGAAGATTTCTATCCTAGTTTTGCAGATAAAGATTTGGAATATGAATTATCCACAATAGAAGATTCGATTATCATCGATGCTGACGGAAATCTTTTAGCAAGATTATTTGACAATTTGATTAATAATGCGATTAAATATGGAGCAGAAGGAAAAATTATTCGAGTAATTATAAAAAAAGAAGAAGAACAAGTTGTTGTAAAAGTGATCAATTATGGTTTTATTATTCCAAAAGAAGAATTAAATAATATTTTTAATAAGTTTTATCGGGTAGAACACTCGCGTTCGGAAAATACAGGCGGAACAGGGCTTGGACTGGCGATTGTGCAAAATATTGTAAAAATGCATCAGGGTAAAGTGACAGTGAAAAGTAGTTTAGATGGTACGGAATTTGAAGTGAGATTGAATATTCATTTTGACCCAAAAGAAGAGAAACTAGAATTTATGTCATAGAAGGATGACAAAAATATGGAGAATAAAAAGAAATCATTAAAAATATGGATAGGTATGGCATGTTTGTTGTTACTTTGTTTTTTTTATTTAGAAGTGAGAGCACAAACGGCAGATGAGGAAATTCTTATATCTGCCGTTTGTGGCTATGATGGGTATGGAAAGATAGGACGTTATATTCCAGTAAAAGTGACAGTAAAAACAGCAAGAGAATTTAATGGAAGAATTAGAATTGTTGTTCCAGCGAACGATGGAAATAATAATTATGCCTATGAGTATGTAGTGTATACAGATGGCATGAATCCAGTCACTATCACAGCAGAAGTGCCGATGATTTCAAAATATACAGGATTTTATTTTGAACTTTTAGATGAAATGGGAAATATTTGTGCGACGACACAAGTACAAGTAAAAACGACAAATAAGGAACTCTATGTGGGTGTTCTGAGTAAAAATAAAGATGCAGTCAATGCTTTTGATGGAGGGAATATTGGAGAATATACAGATAGCAGTTTCACTTATATAAAAACAAGAGCTTTTAAACTCAACACAGCAGATATAGAACAAAATACAAAACGATTAGATAGTTTAGATGTGATTATTATAGATAAAGGCAATGTTTCTAATCTGACAGAAACGCAACTTCAGATATTAGAAAAATGGGTGACAGAAGGCGGCGTTTTGATTGTAGAATCAAAAGTAAGACAGTTTCTATTTGATAGATTTGTTTATCCTGTTACAGAAGCAGTAGAAGAAAAGCCACAGCTTTGGATAAAAAAACAAGTGATTCAAGATGGAATCGTAGGCTATGCCAGAGTAGATGCCACAGAAATTGATTTAATGGAATATGCAGTGGACAGCAAATCTATTCCAGAAACTCTGATCGGAAAGATATGTTCTGCTGAAAAAATTAATGATATCGTAGAAAAGGATTATTATTATAATGGGCAGGATCTATATGACCGCACGGAAAAACTTTTAAATGTGGGGATCGGGAAAAAACTTCCTAATTTATCTATCTATATCTTTATCATTATATTATATCTGCTTTTTATAGGTCCAGTTTTATATTATATATTGAAAAAAAGAGAAAAGACACATCTGACCAGTACAGCAGTGACAATTCTTTCTATCGCATTTTCTTTGTTTATTTATCTGATGGGTTCTTCCACTAGATTTAAAGAGCCATTTATCCGCTATGCTTCTATTTGGGAGTTGAAGGGAAGTAAAGTGACGGAACAGATCTATTTAGATTTAAAAGCTCCGTTTAATAAGGGATATACATTAGGAATTTCTCCTGATTATGAAATAAAGCCTATTAGCAAAGGAAGTCATTATTATTATGAAGATACAGAAAATAGTTTAATTCCTACGGATTATCAGGTTGGTTTTTTCTTTACATTAGAAGGTACTCAGATTACAATGAAAAAATCAGCTCCATTCTCTTCTCAATATTTTTTATTAGAAAAAGATAGAGAAGAAAAGGACATGATGGAATTTGAAGCAGAAGTGAATTATTTTAATGAAGAAGTGACAGGTCAAGTATCTAATCAAACAGAAATGGATTTAGAAAATGTAGTACTTTTGGTAGGAGGAAGGGCTATTTCTATCGGAAATTTAAAATCAAAAGAAACCATAGAGATAAAAAATGCAGAGAAATTTTATTATTCTCCAAACTCTTATAAAGAAATTGCGGGAAGAATAGTGGGATTAGATAATTTGAAAGAGGGAACAGACAGTAAATTATATGCGAATACCATAGAAAAAAGAAATTTATTAGAAAGTTATTTAGAGTTATATGATGCTAGTACAGAAAAAGAAGGGTTGTTGTTAGGTTTTCTTCCTACAGGAGAATACAGTACTTTTCAGATAGAAACTTTTTATCAGGCAGATGGAATGACTATGTTATGTTCCCAAATTCCTTTAAATACTGTTTCAGAGGGTTTTATTTATCAAAACTTGACTTCAGAAGAAATCAATAATATTGATAAAGAACCCTCCTATAATGCAAAGACAGATTCGATTTATAACCATAGTATCCGTTTAGAATATAATTTAGGAGATAGAGAAGGATTAAAAAAAGTGAGATTTTCGCCTAGAATAGTAGAGGAAGGAAATCAATATTATCATGCATTTTCTGGAGATGCATATTTTTATAATCCCAGTACGTTAGAATATGAGTTGGTAGATTTAAACCATATAGAATTTAATATAGAAACAATTGATAAGTATTTGACAGAAAAAAATGGAGTATATTCTTTAATTGTACAATATACAGAAACAGATAGTTCTGAAAAATATGAAGAAATACGTTTGCCATTAGTATCTGTAATCAGAAAAAAATAGGATAGAAGACAGAACATGTAGATTGGAGTGAGGGATATGCTGAGAATAGAAAATCTACAAAAAAGTTATGGAAAACATAAGGTTTTGAATGGTCTTAATATGGAAGTAAAAAAGGGGGAACTATTTGGCTTTGTAGGACCGAATGGAGCAGGAAAGACAACTACGATCAAGATAATGGTTGGACTTTTGAGAGCAGATAGCGGACAGGTTTGGATAGAAGGGATAGATGCTCTAAAAGAGGCAGAACAATTAAAAGATAAAATTGGATATGTTCCAGACTTTTTTGGGATTTATAATAATCTAAAGGTGATGGAATATATGGAGTTTTATGCTTCTACTTATGGGTTGGTAGGGCAAGAGATAAAGGAATATTGTATGTCTTTAATGGATAAGGTAGGACTGATAGAAAAGTCGGAAGTCTATGTAGATGAATTATCAAGAGGGATGCAGCAGCGCCTCTGTTTAGCGCGCGCTATGATACACAATCCAGATATTTTGATTTTAGATGAACCTGCTTCTGGTTTAGACCCTCGCTCTCGTTTTGAATTAAAGCGAATTTTAAAAGAATTATGTGCGAATGGAAAAACCGTGATCATCAGTTCTCATATTTTAGCAGAACTTTCAGAGATGTGTAATAGCATAGGAATCATCAAAAATGGAAAGATGATACAGCAGGGCAGTATAGAAGAGATTGTATCAGCGGTGAATATTGAAAATCCTCTGCTGATACATGTATTAAATCACCCAGAACTAGCCAGAGAGTATTTGAGAAAACATCCATTAGTGAAATCTGTATCCATTGATGGAACAGAATTTCAAGTGACTTTTACAGGTGGAAAAGAAGAAGAGGCAAAATTATTAGAAGAGATGATTGCGCTCAAAATAGAAGTTGTTTCTTATGGAAGAAAGAGAGATAATTTGGAATCTATTTTTATTGAGATCACAAAAGACTAGAGAGGGGAGGGACGATATGGCGAATGCAGTATATAAAAATGAAATGAAAGCTAATGTGAGAAGTGTCCGCTTTTTTTTAGTATTATTCGCTTTTAATAGCATTTTGAGCGCATTGAGTTTTCTAGCTTTTGCAGGAATTATGAATCAAAGCAGATATTTTGGGCAAATTTCAGGGCTAACGAATATTTATTCTACTATGGCTTATATTGAATTGGCAATGTTTATGCTAATTATTCCTACCATTACAGCAGGGAGCATTACAGGAGAAAAAGAAAGAAAGACATTAGATCTTTTGCTCATTAGCAAAATGACACCATTTTCCATTATTATTGGTAAACTAGAAGCAGCGATTCATATTGTGAGGATTTTAGCGATATCCAGTTTGCCAGTGTTATCTATTGTGTTTATATTTGGTGGAATACAATGGTGGAATTTATTTATTTTATTATTAACACTTATAATAACGGGTTTCTTTTTAGGGAGTATTGGGATCTTTTTTTCGACAATTAGTCGTAAAACTACAACATCTACAGTGCTCACTTATTTTACTATTATTATTTTGGTATTTGGCACATATGGGTATCTTATCTTTATAAAATATTTAGATGGAAATAGTATGAGTATCTTAAAAAATGGAATAGGAAAAGGGTTTTATTGTTTATTATTCAATCCTGCTGTTACCTATGGAGCTTTAATTTCAGAACAAGTGGAAAATGCGAATTTGATTCAGAAATTAGGGACATTATATGCTCCATTAGAAAAGGGGTGGGTGATAGAAAATTGGGTGATTATCAGTTTGATGATTCAAATTTTATTATCTATTTTATTTATTTTATTATCTGCATGGCTGTTAAATCCTAGACATGAGATACATTTTAGAAAATATCTACGAATGAATGGGTGAATGGGGAAAATAAAAGGGGACGCTACGGCAAAGAAGTATTCCAACGAAGCCGCGCTTTCGCTCCGTTCCAGACGTAA
>CANRVK010000225.1 GCA_947643285.1 uncultured Eubacteriaceae bacterium | reverse complement strand
GAAACGGCGAATTTAGTGTCCGTTACGTCTGGAACGGAGCGAAAGCGCGGCTTCGATGGAATACTTCCTTGCCGTAGCGTCCCTTTTGACTTTCGCAATTACCTACATTATTTTTATCCCAATTTATTAATAATAGAAGAATAAAATAAGTAACTAAAATACCAAGAAAACTTGGCAAAATTATTGACAAGTTTTCTTTGCAGTGATATAATTATTGCAAATAAAACTTGGTATATTTTGGGAGGTATCATTATGGATAAAGAATCAATTTTAAAAAAAGCACAAAATGAAGAAGATGAAATGATGGTGCAAATTCGCGATAAATCAATCAAATATACCTATCTTGTGCTTGTATTAAGTGCTGCTGTTTTTGCTTTCATTCGGGAATCGAATAATCAGCCTATTATGGATCTTTGTGCGACTGTTTGTTTTTCTGTTTTCGCTGGTCGAATTTATTGTTTTATGAAGACAAAAGATAAATATAACTTGATCATAGCTATGATTACTCTGATTATAGCTATCTTTGCAACGATAAGATTTTTTATGGGACATTGAAAGTGAAAACAGAATGAACGAAAAGTTAATATTAAAAAACCATCTCAAAGAAGTAAGAACAGAAAAAAAATTATCACAGGCACAATTAGCGGAAATGGTCGGTGTTTCAAGAAATACAATAAGTTCCATAGAAACAGGACAATTTAATCCAACAGCGAAGTTAGCCTTAATATTATGTATTGCCTTAGATATAAAATTTGAAGACTTATTTTATTTTGATTGATATATGATATATTTTATTTCCTTCTATATACTCTGCCGCATATGGTTAAAACCATAGCGGCATTTTTTCATTCCCATTCCCACCGAATCCCTGCACTCCATCTGAGTTTTGTCATCACCCGGCTCACAGCAAGACTTTCTTCTAACATCTGGTAACAAGAAGCATAATCCTTTTTGTATATCTGTCTTTCAAATGTTTCAAATTCTGCACACATTCGATGTTTATTTTCATTAAAATCATACACTTCCTCTGTTCCATCATTTAAATACAATGTAACTGCCCCACAAGAATTTGCCGGAGTCTGTTGAGAAATATAACCTTTTGTTCCTTGTATGCAATAAGAAAAAGGTGCTTTACTATTCTTTGCCGCTATACAGACTGCATGAAAATCAGAATAAGTCAATACCACCATTCCGCTAGTATCCACACCATTTTCCATATCTGCATAATAGATAGAATCTTCTGGCTCTCCAAATAGTCCCATAACATAATGTAAATTATATACCCCCAAATCCATCAACACTCCTCCTGCCTGTTTCACATCAAAAACAGGGATTCTCTCTCCTGCGAGAAAACGGTCATAACGGCTGGAATATTGACTGAAATTACAATTTACAAGCCGGATTCTCCCGATTTTGGGAAGTAACTCTTTCACCTTTTTATAATTTTCCAGATATCTAGTCGTAATCGCTTCATAAAGAAACAGCTTCCTTTCCTTTGCGAGTTTTACTAACTCATCACTTTCTATTTCACTCGCTGCAAGAGGCTTTTCCACTATTACATTTTTTCCTGATTCCAATGCCTTTTTACAAAAAGAAAAATGTAAGTGATTTGGTACTGCTAAATATACAGCATCTATTTGTTCCTGTAAAAATTCTTCATAATCTGTGATACCCTTAGAAATTCCATACTTCTCACACAACTCCTGCACCACTTTAGTACTCCGCTCTGTCCCACATAATACTGTACATGAAATATCTTTCCTATCCTCTAATACGGACAATAATTCCTTTGCAATCATTCCTGTTCCTACAATTCCAATATTCATAGAATCCCCCTTCTTCCTCAAAATCTATCTATCATTTTATTTCACGAATCGCCTTCCTCACGGGAAGAATACACTTTGGAGATACCGATAACTCGTCCAATCCCATCTCAAGAAATCTCTCTGTCAATTCTATATCCGCTCCTAATTCTCCACACACACCTGCCCAAATGCCCGCTTCATGTGCATTTTTTACCACAAATTCAATCAGACGCAGAACCGCCTCATGATGTGGATTATAAAAATGATCTAATTTAGAATTTTGCCTGTCAATCGCTAACGTATATTGAGTCAGATCATTTGTTCCAATACTAAAAAAATCTACCTCTTTTGCCAATACATCACTCATAATCGCTGCGGCTGGAGTTTCAATCATAATTCCCTGCTCCACTTCTCCATATGAAATCCCCACTTTATCCAGCTCCTGTTTTACCTCTTTCACGATCTTTTTAATTTCTTTCACTTCTTCTAAAGAAATAATCATAGGATACATCACAGCAATATTTCCATAATTACTAGCACGAAATAACGCCCTAAGCTGTGTCTTAAATATTTCTGTCTGTGTCAAGCAGATCCGAATCGCACGATATCCCATAGCAGGATTATCCTCTTTATCCAAATGAAAATAATCCACTTGCTTATCCGCTCCAATATCTAATGTCCGAATAATCACCTTTTTCCCCGCCATTCTTTCCGCCACTTGACGATAAACCAGAAACTGCTCTTCTTCTGTTGGAAAAGTCTTTTTTTCTAAATATAAAAATTCACTCCGAAAAAGTCCAATCCCCCCAGCATCATTTTGAAGCACAGAAGCCAGATCAGAAACATTTCCAATATTCGCATAAAGATTAATTTTCTTCCCACTTAACGTCACATTTTCTTTCCCTTTTAAATTCAAAAGAAGTTTCTTTTGTTCTTCATCTTTTTTACGCTGTTCTTCATATTTTATCCGTGTTTCCTCATCTGGCTCTATCACAAGTTTCCCTTCATACCCATCAATCACTGCCATCTTTCCGTCCCAGTCATTCCTAATTTCTATTCCAATCAATGCTGGTATTCCCATCGTCCGCGCAAGAATCGCTGTATGTGAATTAGCAGACCCTAAATGTGTAATAAACCCCAATAATTTTTCCTTATCCATCTGTACCGTTTCACTCGGTGCTAAATCCTCTGCTGCAATAATCACCGGTTCTTCCCCAATATCAGAAGAAATATCATTTCCATTTAATATCCCAATCACCCGCTCGGAAATATCCTTGATATCAATCGAACGTGCCTTGAAATATTCATCATCCATATTAGCGAACATCTCCGAAAAATTATCTCCTGTGGCAGCCACCGCATATTCCGCATTTACCCCTTGTGTAGTGATCAAATTATGAATCGAATCATTATAATCTCCGTCTTCCAGCATCATAGAATGTACTTCAAATATCTGAGCATTAATCTCTCCCACTTCTTTTAACGCCTTCTTATAAAGCGTTTGAAGCTGAACTATCGCCTTTTGCTTTGCCTCTTCATAACGCGCTAATTCTTTCTGTATATTTTCCACCTTTTTTCGCTCTACCTGATTCTGCGTCTTTTTAAAAATACGAATTCTTCCAATTGCCACCCCACGAAATATCTTTTTTCCTTCCTTGATCTCCATATTGCTTCTCCTTTTTTCGATTTCCTTTTTTATTTAAGTTGCTCTTTTTTGTTCTTCTATATTCATAAAAATAATTTATTTTCTGTCATTCTTTACAAAAAATATATCTGTCAACTTTTTTATCTAAAAGTTTCAATTAGTCTTTTGAAAAAATCATCGGATCAGTACCATTTTATATAAACTAATTTGGAGATTTGAACATGCTATAATCTTTACTTTTGGTTGACATAAAAATATAGATTTTAGATGAATCTACCAAAAGACTAATTGAAGTCTAAAAGGATTAGCAATACCTTCCCTCTTCTATTCCATACTATTTTTTTGATTTTTCTAGAAAAAATTCTTCCCCCATATCACAACCTAGCGCAGGGACGCACCTATTCCAAAAGAAGCCCCTTGGAAGACGTCGGCACTTAATGAGCAGTTCCTTTAGGGGCTGCGAATTTAGTACCGTTACGTCTGGAACGGAGCGAAAGCGCGGCTTCGCCTAAATAGGTGCGTCCTTGCGCGAACCTTTGTTCAAAAGTTCAAAACTAAACCCTTCGCCAAAAATCCCTTATCTATAAAAGCTGTTTCAACCTCTCCTTTACCTGAATCATCATCTGTGTATATTTCGTCAACTTTTCTCGTTCTTCTTTTATCTTCGCCTCTGGCGCTTTACTTACAAACTTTTCATTATTCAACATTCCATTTACTCTCGCTAATTCTTGTTCTAATCGTTCCTGTTCCTTTTTTAATCTTTCAATTTCCTTCTCAATATCCACTAATTCCGCAAATGGCATATAAATAACAGCTTCTGGAATAACAGCCGATACCATATCCTCTGAAATCCCTTCTTTCTCTTTTTGTATCACCACTTCACTCGCATACCCTAATGTGGCAAAAAATATTTTTCCATGTTCAAAAATTTCTCTTATCTTCTCATTTTCAGATACCACAAACACTTTTGCCTTTTTACTCGGAGGTACATTCATACTGGTTCTCACATTTCTAATCCCTCGAACTGCCTCTTTTATAGTTTCTACAGAATATTCCTCCTCTTCATAATTCCAATCTTTCCTATATTCTGGCCAACTAGAAATCATAATAGATTCTTCTTTTTCCTGTATCGTACAAAAAATTTCTTCTGTTACAAATGGCATAAACGGGTGAAGCAGTTTCAAAGAAGTGATCAACACCGTCTTTAGAGTCCATAACGCAGCCGCTTTTGTCCCATCATTCTCTTGATAAAGACGTGGTTTTACCATCTCAATATACCAATCACAGAACTCTTCCCAAATAAAATCATATATTTTTTGAAGCGCGATTCCCAGCTCATATTTCTCCATATTTTCTGTAACTTCTTTTACTAATCCATTCACCTTAGACAAAATCCATTTATCCGCGGACATCAAACTTTCTGGCATCTCTTCTTTAATTTCTGCTTTTTCCATATTCATCAAAATAAATCTCGATGCATTCCAAACTTTATTCGCAAAATTTCTGCTCGCTTCCACTCTTTCCCAATAAAAACGCATATCATTTCCCGGCGCGTTTCCTGTAATCAAAGTCATTCTCAGCGCATCTGCTCCATATTTTTCAATCACTTCTAATGGATCAATTCCATTTCCCAGAGATTTACTCATCTTTCTCCCCTGTGAATCCCTAATCAGCCCATGAAACAACACCGTATGAAATGGAGCTTTTCCAGTCTGCTCAAATCCTGAAAATATCATGCGGATAACCCAGAAGAAAATAATATCATATCCCGTCACTAATACATCTGTCGGATAAAAATACTCCAACTCTGGTGTCTTCTTTGGCCAGCCCAAAGTAGAAAATGGCCAGAGTGCAGAACTAAACCAAGTATCCAAAGTATCTGGATCTTGAGTAAAATGCTCACTTCCACACTTTGGACAAACCTCTGGCTTCTCTTTCGCCACTACAACTTCCCCACATTTATCACAATAATAAGCCGGTATTCTATGCCCCCACCAAAGCTGTCTAGAAATACACCAATCTTTAATATTATCTGTCCAGTTAAAATAATTCTTTTCCATTCTCTCTGGCAAAAGTTTAATTTCTCCGTTTTTTACAGCCTTTACTGCTGGCTTAATCATCTCACTCATCTTTACAAACCACTGTTGTTTCACCATCGGTTCTACTGTAGTTTTACATCTATCATGAGCGCCAACATTATGAGAATGAGGCTCAACTTTCACTAATAACCCCAATTCTTCTAACTCTTTCACAATCGCCTTTCTAGCTTCATAGCGATCCATTCCCTGAAATTTTCCGCCATTTTCATTGATAGTAGCATCATCATTCAATACCACAATCTCCTCAAGATTATGACGTTTTCCGACTTCAAAATCATTTGGATCATGAGCAGGTGTGATCTTCACACAGCCTGTTCCAAACTCCTTATCCACATAAGAATCTGCTATCACCGGAATTTCCCTGCCAACAATAG
>CANRVK010000224.1 GCA_947643285.1 uncultured Eubacteriaceae bacterium | reverse complement strand
CTTGCGAAACTGCTCATTAAGTACCAACGTCTTCCAAGGGGCTTCTTTTGGAATTCGTTCCTCCTCTCTGCTAGTTTTTTGTTTTTTTCTGTACTTTGGATATCCATATATTCTCCGAAATTGCTATTAACCATCAAATTAGCTTAGTAGAGCAAAATGAGAATAACGTAGTTACCCAAACATCAGAAAGTACCGTTTTTAGCTGTGGCTAGTACATTGCTAGATTAATTTTTGGGTAAATAATAGATTTATTGACATTTCTATATTACAGTGGTAAAACATAGAAACGTGGTTTTATTCTCGAGATTATGAATAACATTTACACAAGAATTTTGGATATGTTGTAATAGTGTTATCAACTTTTTTTAAGCAGAACAGCCGATCAACTAGCGAAAGAAAGGAACGATTCCAAAAGAAGCCCCTTGGAAGACGTTGGTACTTAATGAGCAGTTTCGCAAGAAGCGAAACCGCGAATTTAGTACCGCTACGTCTGGAACGGAGCGAGAGCGCGGCTTCGTTGGAACGTTCCTTTCTGTAGCGAACCTTTGACTTTAAATTGATCTGAACGGTTACATATTCTTTTCTCTAAAAAACTCTGTTTGTTTTATATTTGCGAGAGAATATTATTTTTGTAAATATTTGATTCTAAAAAATTTTTTCCATTTAGGATAAGAAAATCCTTGTAATCTTTGAAAAATATGTTAAACTTTTAAATGTTGTATTATAATGAAGAAGAAAGAAGGACGTTATGAGAACGAAAAGAGAAGATATCCGCAATATTGCTATTATTGCCCATGTAGATCATGGAAAAACAACATTAGTGGATGAATTATTAAAACAAAGCGGTGTATTTCGCCAGAATCAAGAAGTAGCAGAACGTGTGATGGATTCTAATGATATTGAAAGAGAGCGTGGCATCACGATTCTTTCTAAGAATACAGCCGTATTTTATAAAGACAAAAAAATTAATATTATTGATACTCCCGGACATGCTGACTTCGGAGGAGAGGTAGAACGTGTCTTAAAAATGGTAAATGGTGTTATTTTAGTCGTAGATGCCTTTGAAGGACCTATGCCTCAAACAAAATTTGTGTTAAAAAAGGCATTAGAATTGGATTTATCTGTTATTGTTTGTATCAATAAAATTGATCGTCCAGAAGCGCGACCGAAAGAAGTGATTGATGAGGTATTAGAACTCTTTATAGATTTAGATGCTTCAGATGAACAGCTCGATTGTCCATTTGTTTTTGCATCTGCGAAATCTGGTTATGCGATACTTGATTTAAATGAAAATCCTCAAAACATGATACCTCTCTTTGAAACTATTATTAATTATATTCCTGCTCCTGAAGGTGATCCAGAAGCTGGCACACAAGTGTTAATCAGTACGATTGATTATAATGAATATGTGGGACGAATTGGAGTCGGAAAAGTGGATAATGGAACAATCCAAGTGAATCAAGAGGCTATTATTGTCAATGCGCATGAACCGGAAAAACAAAGAAAGGTGAAAATAAGCAAACTCTATGAGTTTGATGGATTAAATAAAGTAGATGTGTCCTCTGCTGATATAGGTTCTATTGTAGCTATTTCTGGAATCACGGATATTCATATTGGAGATACTCTCTGTTCGATAAAAAATCCTGTTCCTATTCCTTTTCAGAAAATTTCTGAACCAACTATTGCTATGCAATTTATCGTGAATGATAGTCCTCTTGCTGGAAAAGAAGGAAAATTTGTGACTTCCAGACATTTAAGAGAACGTCTTTTCCGAGAATTGAATACAGATGTCAGTCTTCGCGTGGAAGAAACAGATACTACAGAATGTTTTAAGGTTTCTGGAAGAGGAGAGCTTCATTTATCTGTTTTAATTGAAAATATGCGTCGGGAAGGCTATGAATTCGCAGTGAGTAAAGCGGAAGTGCTCTATAAAAAAGATGAACAAGGACATCTTTTAGAACCAATGGAATTAGCTTATATTGATGTTCCAGACGAATTTGCAGGCACAGTCATTGAACGACTGGGCGCTAGAAAAGGAGAACTTAAAAATATGTCCCCTTCTAATGGTGGATATGTGCGTTTAGAATTTTCTATTCCTTCTAGAGGTCTGATCGGTTATCGTGGTGAATTTATGACTTCTACAAAAGGAAATGGTATTCTGAATACTATTTTTGATGGGTATGGTTCTTATAAAGGTGATATTCAATATCGTAAACAGGGGTCTTTAATCGCCTTTGAATCTGGAGAAAGTATCACATATGGTTTATTTAATGCACAAGAGCGAGGCATACTCTTTATCGGTTCTGGAGAACAAGTTTATTCTGGAATGGTGGTAGGACAAACCGGTCGTGCAGAGGATATTGAAGTGAATGTCTGCAAGAGAAAACAG
Source organism: uncultured Eubacteriaceae bacterium (assembly GCA_947643285.1). Lineage (GTDB taxonomy): Bacteria > Bacillota > Clostridia > Lachnospirales > Lachnospiraceae > MGBC136627. The sequence continues at coordinate 3,623 of CANRVK010000224.1, read as the reverse complement.
CTTACCAATACCCGTTCTTCTGGTTCAGATGATGCATTAAAACTCACTTCTCCGAAAATTTTAAGTCTGGAGCAGGCTTTAGAATTTATCGATACAGATGAACTATTAGAAGTGACCCCTAAAAACTTGAGAATAAGGAAAAAAATCTTAGATCCTACTCTCCGAAAACGTGCTGCAAATAACGCAAAAAACAAATAATATAGGAAACAATTTATCTCATGATTAAAATCACGAGTATTCTTGCCACAAAATTCACAAACTATGGCTGCCGAATCTGATATTCCAAACGGCAGCCTTTTTTCCCCTTATTTTTTAAACATCTTTATTTCCCCATTTACTATTCCATATAATAATTCTTCTTTTTCCTCCCAAACAGCCTGTCCACTGGTAGCCTCTGTCACAGCTTTCTCAAAACTATCTTCCTTTTCTTCTGGCACTAAAACTTCCATTCTCACAATATCGGTATATTCAGAATTTAAAATAGGAAGATTCATCTGCCCACAGATATATTGTATTTTCCCTATTCCTGTATAATCTATTTTCACTTTCATTCTCTTAGCTTCACATTTTTCTATGATTATACTATGAGTAAGACCTTCCTGTACAGCTTTTGAATATGCTCTCACTAATCCACCTGTTCCAAGCAGCGTTCCTCCAAAATAACGAGTCACTACTACAGCCGCATTGTGTATTTGTTGGCCTAAAAGAACATCTAACATAGGTTTTCCAGCAGTCTGGCTGGGTTCACCATCATCATTACAGCGCTGAATTTCATGATTCCGTCCCAATACAAACGCCGTACAATGATGCGTCGCATCCCAATATTTTTTTCTTATCGTTTCAAAAAAAGCGATAGCTTCTTCTTCTGTTTCTATTGGCATAGTAACAGCAATAAAACGTGACTTCTTTTCTGTTATCTCTCCCATGCCTCCCTGATAAAGTACTTTATAATTCTTATTCACTGTTTTCTCCTCAACTAACTTGTCAATTATCCATGACGAAAAAGTGTCTATGTTGTAACTCATAATAGCTAGCAATCTCTATCTTATATTTATAAAAATTTCTGTCTACAAATTCATCTAACTTTTTTAATGATATTGTTATGCAGATAACCCTTCTTTTGTGATATATTCATCAATTATCTCTATCATTGTCATTGGTGTCACTTGATTATGTAATAATACTTGTATTAACTGTTCCACATAACGTTGAGAATATGAGATGGCTCTTGCTATTTCTCTTTCTTTCTTTATCGTTCCATTTTCTTTTATTACCTTTTTTATTTCGATTCCATAGATAACAATTTCTTCTTCTATATCTCTTGGTTCTGATAAAAGATAATATTCTAATTGTATTTTGTGCCCTTCTTTATCATTAAATTCTGTTACCCCTATTAATTCTTGTCCCCTCATTTTATCTCCTCTCTGGCAATAAAACTATATTTATTTCTTTATTATAATAGAATATAATAAATTTTCCTAGCACAATTTACCGCGAAATCCTCCTCCTTTCTTCTTTCTTTTTCTTTTTTTATTTTTCTTCTACAAAAATTTGCTTGTAAGATTTATTTTGTCGATATTTTTTAGAGAAAAATCTGTTTTCAAATCTATTTTTTTGTCTGCGATTATTCTCTATTATATATTTATTCTAACATAAGTTCAACGAAAAACGTATTGCTAAAAACTATTATGAGGCTATTCAAAGAGCGGTTGATAGGGGAAGAAATTGACGAATGGTTCACACAGGAACTCCTCTATTCCAACGAAGCCGCGCTTCCGCTCCGTTCCAGACGTAGCGGTACTAAATTCGCGGTTTCGCTTCTTGCGAAACTGCTCATTAAGTACCAACGTCTTCCAAGGGGCTTCTTTCGGAATAGAGGAGTTCCTGCGCTAGTTTGTATCATGGGTGAGTCTATCATGTGCGATTGTTAGTTGTGAAATGAGTAAATTCTGAAAAATACACAAAAAGTATAACATATAGTTTTTGTGCTATTATCCACATAAAACAGAATCCCTTGTACAATATTTTATATGTGATCACTGCAATTAGTCTTTTGAAAAAATTATTGGATCAGCACGATTTTATGTAAATTAATTTGGGGATTTGAACATGCTAAATCTTTACTTCTGGTTGACATAAAAATATGAATTTTAGATGAATTTACCAAAAGACTAATTGAAGATGTGATCATTTATAGTAAACTAGCCGAAATAAAAAACTAGCAGAGAGGAGAAACGAATTCCAAAAGAAGCCCCTTGGAAGACGTTGGTACTTAATGAGCAGCTTCGCAAGAAGCGAGGCTGTGAATTTAGTACCGCTACGTCTGGAACGGAGCGAGAGCGCGGCTTCGTTGGAATCGTTTCTCCTCCTGCGAACCTTTGTCTACTTTGTACCCAAAACAATTATAAATACGAATAACAATTTTAATATACTTAAAAGGTTTTATATGGAAAAACACAAGAAAATTTATCCAAAAATCTCTATTTCAAATTAAGAAATAAGTACTAAAAGAGAAGAATATAAATAAGAATTTAGAGATTCTTAAGAAATATTTCTAGGTTTTTATGTTATGATAAAATATCGTATCATATATTTAAGAAATAAGATACAGATACCAGCTAGAAAGGAATAAGAAAGTGGGGGTACAAATGAATGAAAAAGAAAAAATCCCTGTGATTGAAGTAAAAAATTTATATAAGGTTTATCGAATAGGACAGAACAAGGTGTATGCTTTAAACGGAGTCGATATGACTGTTTATAAAGGAGAATTTTGCTCTATCGTGGGTACTTCTGGTTCTGGTAAATCCACCATGTTGAATATGTTGGCTGGATTAGAAAAACCGACAAAAGGAACAATTAAAATCGCAGGGAAATATATTGAAAAACTTTCTGAAAGGCAATTAGTGAAATTTCGGAGGGACAAAGTGGGATTTATCTTTCAGTCTTTTAATTTATTAGGAACTATGAATGCAGTAGAAAATGTAGCACTCCCATTATCTTTCCGAGGGATTCCAAAAAAAATCCGTCTTAAGAAAGCATCTGCTATGCTTGATTTAGTGGGCTTAAAAAAGCAGAAAAAACATAAACCGAATCAGATGTCTGGTGGACAGCAGCAGCGTGTAGGTGTGGCTAGGGCATTAGTGGTCAATCCAGAGATCATTTTTGCTGATGAGCCGACAGGAAACTTAGATTCTCATACATCCGCAGAAGTGATGGCACTGATGAGAAAAGTGGTGACGGAACAGAATAAAACTTTAATTATGGTCACTCATGATAATCATTTAGCAACGTTTGCGGACAGGATTTTTCATATTATTGATGGAAAAATTGTAAAAGTGGAAGAGAGGGATCATTCAAAAGATGAAGAAATTGTAGAGGCAGCTTCCGTAGAAGAACTTTTAAAGAAGGCAGCGATGGAAGATGTGCCAGAAGAAGGTACATCAGAAGAGGTGACAAGGGAAACAGAGAGCAAGGAGGTATTAGGAAATGAAGATCAATAAGAAAAAGGGTTTAAGGCAGAGAAAAGCAGGAATTTTTATAATATGCTGTATACTTTTTTTGATGGTAGGTCTTATAACACAAAAAGAAAGAAAAATAATAGCGACTTCTTCGGGGGGATATGC
>CANRVK010000223.1 GCA_947643285.1 uncultured Eubacteriaceae bacterium | reverse complement strand
TACTTCCTTGCCTTCGCTAGGTTGTGAAGGTTCTACTTTTTGAGAAGAAAGTTTCACGATAATAATTAAATAAAAGGAGGAACTGTTGTGATAGAGTTAAAAGTATGTATTCTTATAAGGGGAAAAGGCTATTATATTTATTCTTTGTATAATAGCCTTTGTTATTATTGATGTTTTTTTACTACTTTTAGAACTTCTTCTATAGAAATATTGCAAAATGAAGCGATTTCTTCTGGACTGCGACCGACCGATAACATTTGATATATTAATTTTTCTTCACCTTGCTCAATTCCCTGAACGATTCCTTGTTCGATTCCCTGAACGATTCCTTGTTCGATTCCCTGAACGATTCCTTGTTCGATTCCTTGAACGATTCCCTCTTCGATTCCTTGGCGAACACCTTGATTAAATACAACATCTCCTACTCCTAACATCTCTTCCACATCCTTTCTTAATTCTTGATTTTCTTTGATATCTATATACTTTTGAATTCCATCTAACTTATAATAAAATACAGATCTTAAAAATTCTATGATTTCATATTTTGTTTCTTCTTCCATATCTCCAAAACAAATTACTACCAATTCCATTAAATCTGCTTCCTGAGCGGCTTTCTTGCGTATTTTTCCTTCATTTTTATAATTTTCAAATCGAAAATAAGAGATTCCGTTTTGATATTCTTTTGGGGCTTGAAAGCAAATCCAAATACTATATACTTTTTCTAAACAATTATAATCTGTATTCTTAGTAATTACACCTAATTGTGAACTGATTTCACGCGCTAAATAATAAACACCTCTTTTTTCTATCGAATAACCCGGATAATAATTTTTTTGAGATTCTATATCAATATGTAGTTTTACTGTGACATGTTCTTTACTGAGCTGTGGATTAATTGCCTTAAACAAGATATCAAAATTTACTGTTTTCTCTGTAACAGAAGCAAAATTTGTATTATCTCCTGAAACAAAATTAGTTCGCTCTCCCGAAACTTTTGTCTTATCCGTAATACTGTTTTTTTCAATATATTCTATAATTTGTTCCAAAGAGTAATCTTTATATTCAGAAACAACATACTTTAAAATAAAAGCTAACACTTCTTTATGCATTAATACTCGTTTACAAGCAGCATCATAAGCACCTTCTTGTTCCATTAATTGTATATCACTTTGAAGTTCTAACTTACTCACCATAAATCTTTCCCTCCTAATCAAACCCCTGAATATTATTCTAAAAATCTACCTTAATTTTAACATAAGAAGTTTTCTTATTCAACAATTATCCTGCTATTTTCAAGATAAATGATTACAGTTTAGCCTTTTTATTTTGTTACTATAGTGAGCATTTTTTTTATAAATTAGAAAAGAATATAAAATAAAAGAGGTAAGTGATATACCAAGAGGGAGGATAAAAAGACTAACAGAAATGATAGAGGAGTTTATACATTATAATTGCTATTTTAATGAAAAAAATTTAGAGCTTTTTTACTATCTTTTTATTTAGTTTTTGGAAATTCGACTTGCAATATTGATAGAGTTTTATTACAATAAAAAATAGTGAAATTCCTGTTACTATTCAGTTTTTTAGTTATCCCCTTATAAAAAGGAGAACATTTTGAAGAAAGGTTCGCACAGAAAGGAAGTATTCCAGCAAAGCCGCGCTTTCGCTCCGTGTAAGACTACGTGGTACTAAATTCGCGAATCCTTGTGGGTTTGCGAATTTAGTACCAACGTCTTCCAAGGGGCTTCTTATGGAATACTTCTTTGCCTTTGCTAGTTTGTTGGCTTTTCTAGGAAATCTGAAAAAAATCATCTTTTAGATAAAAATAAAAAAGAAAGAGTTTATCTTTTTTTATTCCAGTGAAGTATAAATAATCATCATAATTTAATTCATTGTATCAGTTTATTTGTATTTTATAGGTGTTTTTTTATTTAACTAACACAACAGATCAACATAATAACTTATGGTAATAATTGCTATATTACTTCACAAACTTGCCTATGCTACAGACTAGCGGAGGAAAGACATCATTCCAAAAGAAGCCCCTTGGAAGACGTCGGCACTTAATGAGCGGTGCGGTTACGTGCCGAGAATTTAGTGTCCGTTACGTCTGGAACGGAGCGAAAGCGCGGCTTCGCTGGAATGATGTCTTTCCGGAGCATCCCTGCTGAATAGCAACAATTATATATCAGAAATTAGAAAGAGGAAGATTTTATGAAGATAATATTGGCGAGTGCTTCTCCTAGAAGAAAGGAGTTATTAGAACAAATAGGAATAGAGTTTTTGTGTATTCCCAGTCAAAAAGAAGAAAGAATGATAGAAAAAGAGCCTGATAAGGTGGTAGAAGACTTATCAAAACAAAAGGCATTTGATATTTTAGAACAAGAATTAAAAGAAGATTGTCTTATTATTGGGGCAGATACGGTGGTGGTGTTAGATGGACAAATTTTAGGAAAGCCCAAAGGAGAGGAAGATGCAAAAAAGATGTTATCTTTTCTGCAAGGGAAAAGTCATAAAGTTTATACAGGAGTCACACTCATTATTTATAAAAATGGAGAAACAAAAATAAAAACATTTTCAGAAGAAGCAAAGGTTTTTATGTATTCTATGACAGAGAAAGAAATTTTAGAATATATAGAAAGTGAAGAACCGATGGATAAGGCAGGAGCTTATGCGATTCAGGGAAAAGGTGCAGTTTTTATAAAAAGAGTGGAAGGGGAATATAATACCGTTGTTGGATTGCCGATAGGGCGAATTTATCAGGAATTAAAGAAAGAAGACATTTTACTTTCTATGAGGAGCAGAAAAAATGAAGGATAAAATACAAAAAGTGAAGTTAATTGTGAGTGATTTAGATGGCACTCTATTGCAAAATGGAGCACAGGCTTTGGAGGAAAGATCGATTACTGCGATAAGAAAATTGCAAAAGAAAGGGATTCTTTTTGCTGCGGCAAGTGGAAGGCAATATCCTAATCTAGAGAGAATGTTTCAAGATCTGGGAAAAGAAATGATTTTTATCTGTGAAAATGGAGCGCTTGTGATATATCAAGGAGAAACACTCATAGAAAGCTTTATTGAGAGAGAATTAGGAATCGCGTTGATCAGGGATATTTATCAGAGAAAGGACTGTGAGGTGTTATTATCAGGAAAAAATACTTCTTATTTACAGCCTAAAACAGAAGCCTATTTATATCGAATAAGAGATGTTGTGAAAAATAATATTACTATAGTAGAAGATTTAACAAAAGTAGAAGAGCCATTTTTAAAGATATCTGTCTGTCAGATGGACGGAATAGAGCCTTCTATTGCATATTTTCAACAAAAATGGGGGACACAAGTACATGCAACGATTTCTGGAAAAGAGTGGATAGACTTTACAAAAATAGGGGCTAATAAAGGGAATTCTTTAGAGCTGATACAGAGGAAGTTAAAGATTCAGAAATCAGAAACGATGGTATTTGGAGATAATGAGAATGACATAGAAATGTTAAAGCAGGCGGAATATAGTTTTGTGATGGAAAATGCGAAAGAAGAGATGAAGGCTTATGGAAATTATACGACAAAAAGTGTAGAAGAGATACTAGAATATTTAGAAAAGGAGCTTTAACCATGATAAAATTGATTGCAACAGATATTGATGGGACATTAGTTCCAGATGGCTCAGATAAAATCAATCCAGAAATATTTGACGTAATTATGCGCTTAAAGAAACAGGGGATTTATTTTGCAGTCGCAAGCGGCAGACAATGGAAGAGTATAGAAAGATTATTTATGCCAATTAAAGATGCGATTTTTTATATTGCAGAAAATGGGGCTTATGTAGGAGCAAGAGGGCGAGAGTTATTTACTGTTCCGATGAAGCAGGAAGATGTATATGAAATCGTAAAACAGGTGAGGGAGCTTGGCACTTGTGAAGTGATGGTTTCTGGAAAAGATGTGATTTATATTGACAGTAAAAATCCAGTGTTTATAGATTATCTTATCAATGGATACCATAATGAAGTAGAACAGGTAAAAGATTTATTGATGGTAAAAGAAGAATTTATTAAAGTTTCTATTTATCATCAAGGGTATCAGGCTTATGAGGCAGCAGGGGTCGTTATGGAAAAGAATTGGGGCGGTAAGCTTAAAGTGGTAACAGCAGGAAAGGAATGGCTGGATATTATGGAAAAAGGAGTGAATAAAGGCGCTGCTTTAAATACGATTCAAGAGAGTTTAGAAATTTCTAGAGAAGAAACGATGGCATTTGGAGATAACTTAAATGATTTAGAATTACTCGCGGCTGCTGAGGAAAGCTATGCGATAGGAAATGCCAGAGAAGAGGTAAAAAAAGCAGCGAAATATGTGGCAGATACCAATGTGAATGATGGAGTGCTAAAAGAGATAAGAAAATTAGTGATAGAATAGTGAAACAATGACATTTGAATAGTTGAATAAAAGAAAGGATGGAAGATGAATATGGAACATTATGAGGAAGAATGTATTATCACATTTTTAAATAATCAGGAAAAATTATTAAAAGAACGGGTAGTGGAAACACAAGAGGAGGCAGCAGAATTTTTAGAAGATTGTTTTGCTGTAGTTTTGGATTCTATTTCAGAAATTCGCAGTTATTGGGAAGAAAATGGAATGGATATAGAAGGAATGAGCGATGAAGAAATTTTGGAAGCTGCTGAGGTATTTGAGCTTCCGAGCGGAAAATTTATGATAGTAGAAGCATAAATAGATAGATATTTTGAAACAGGTGCATTGTAGGATTGATAGGGGATACGTTATATGATGGGGATTATTTTCCATTAGTGAATGAAAAGAGAGGATAGAAAATAAAATAGTAGTTGTAAAAATGAATCAGGGCAGTGAGATAGGAGTTAAGTACGAATGAGAGAGAAAAAAAAGAGAAGCAGATATTTTCTTATTTTAATTATGACAGTGATATTCATATTAAGTGGTTGTCAGCAGAAAGATGTAACAACACAAATAGTCTTTACAACAGGATTAAGAAGAAATGAGCTATTGAAGATAGAAAATGTTATTTGTTCAAAGGCAGAAGGAAGTTTACTGCTTGTGAATACAAAGAATAAATATGAAGAAGCATTTGGAGAAGAAATTTGGAAACAACAAATCGATGGCATTTCCTTTGAAACCTATGTAAAAGATATAGTGAAAAATCAAATGGGACAGTTAAAATGTATGTCTTTCTATGCACAAGAGGAAAATATTGTATTATCTGAGGAGAAAAAAGCAGCGATAGAACAAGCGGCATCTCTCTATTTTCAGGAATTGACAGAGGAAGAAAAAGAAGGTTTGGATATCACGCAAGAGGATATCGAACAGATTTATACAGATTATGCAGTTGCAGAAGAGTTATATGAATATCTCACAAAAGATGTAGAAGAAGAAATCAGTGATGCAGAGGCGAAAGTGATTGTGGTGCAGCATATTTATAAAGATACTACAAATCTGACAGAAGAAGAAAAACAGAACGCATATCAGACAATGGAGAAAATACAGCAGAATCTCAAAGAAGCAGACGCGGATTTTAACTATTTAGCGCAGGAATATAGTGATGACAGCAAGATTGAATATATTTTTGGAAGGGGAGAGATGGATATAGCATTTGAGGAAGCTGCATTTGCTTTGGAACAGGGAGAGATTAGTGATATTGTGGAATCTTGTTCTGGTTATCATATTATAAAATGTATCAATGATTATGATATGGAAAGGACAAATAGTAATAAAAAGACGGTTTTAGAAAAAAGAAAAAGAGAGGCATTTGATGCGGTTTATGCAAAGTTTATAAAGAATCTTTTAACGGAATTTAATCAAAAGGTTTGGGATAAAATGAAGATAGAAGATTATAAAGAGATGCATAACAATAATTTATATGAAGTTTATCAACAGAATGTACAGGCAGAATAAAATAATAATTGGAGGGTGGTTTGGGGAGTGGGAAGAGTCAAAGGGACGCTGCGGCAAGGAAGTATTCCAGCGAAGCCGCGCTCTCGCTCCGTTCCAG